>JAJXXG010000661.1 GCA_021781255.1 Acidobacteriota bacterium | reverse complement strand
CGCTGGTCGCCGCAACGCAGGCGACTCCTCGCCGCACGGTCACCGTGACGCCGGTCTTTGAGGCAGCCACGCGACGCATGCTCCGTCCATCTGCATCCGAGAGCGAACCGGCCAATTTCGTTGCCGCCGGAGATCTGGCCGGCGGAGTCGCCGTAGCATCCGCACCACCGGTGGCGCCGCCCAAAACCCGCACAAAGGAAGTCGGCTTCCAGGTTCTCACCGGCTCTTCATCTAGTGTGCTCGCGTCGCTTCAGGCAGGCGCGGCCGGCGCCATCCTCGGGTTTGCCGCCTGCGCTCCTCAGGCCTGCCAGGAGATTTACTTCGCCTGGAAGGACCATGATTTGAAACTGGCGCAAGAGAAGCAGGAGCGAATCCAGAAAGCCAACCAGCGGATCGTTGTGGAACTGGGCGTCAGCGGCGTCAAGTACGCCTGCGACTTCAACGGATACTATGGCGGCCGAGCGCGCCTGCCACTCCTTCCGATCAGCGCAGCAGAAAAGCACGAAATCGAGACACTCCTCGCGGAGATTAGGAATTAATTAGCGAGGTGCGATTATTCACGCTATCGGGATTCGCACAGCGCTTTAAAGGATCGGCCATATCGGCCAGTACACTCAATGTCCGATAACGGATATTCTGTAAACTGCAACTGTACGTCAGAATCGTGACAGTCATTCTCAAATCTGAGAATGCTCTTAAGCCCAGTCTTCCCTACATCTTGTAGCGACCGAGGTCCTCGTCGTTCAGACCTTCGAGCCAGCCGCGAAGTTGCTCTGCAGACGCGCCTTCGCCTGGTCCACTCGTATTCAGCTTTGCGGATTGCATCACCTGCTCCGACACGAAGATCGGGCAATCGGCTCGCAGCGCCAGGGCGATTGCGTCAGACGGGCGCGCGTCTATGGCGATCTCTTCTTCTTCCTGCTTCAGCCACAGGCTTGCGTAAAAGGTGTCATCCTTAAGTTCCGTAATCACTACACGTTGCAGCTCGGCATTCAAGTAGCGAATTAAATTTCGAGCCAGATCGTGCGTCATGGGACGAGCGGCCGAGGCCTTCTCAATCTCAATGGCGATGGCGTTCGCCTCAAAGATGCCGACCCAGATGGGCATTACGGCGTCTGAGGCTACATCTTTCAGGACGACGATGGGCATATTGGTGGCGGGATCCATCATCAATCCCCGAATCTTTACCTCGATATCCATGGATCCTCCTTCCTCGCTAAATTGCTTCCCCGACGAGACTGTTCGGAAACGACCCGGTGATGCGCACCTGGAGATAGCTGCCGGGAGCCGGCGCAATTGCCTGGGCTGAAGTAAAGTTTACAGGCTTATTCTGGCTGCTGCGGCCTGCAATCTGCCCTCTCGCCGGATTGATTCCTTCAACCATTACTTCCATGATTTCGCCTATATGCTTTGAATAATTTGCTCTTTGTATCTCGCGCTGTCGATCGAGCAGCGATTGCAGCCGCTTCGCTTTTTCCGCCTCCGGAATGGAATCAATCATTGTAAGGGCGGGCGTATTGGGCCTGGCCGAATACTTGAAACCGAAGACGCAATCGTACTCGACCTCAGCAAGAAGGTCCATAGTCTCGATAAAGTCGTCTGCCGTCTCGCCGGGAAAACCCACGATGATGTCCGTCGAAAGCGAGATCTTGCGCTTTGCAGCCTTCATCCAACTGATTCGCTCCAAGTACCACTCGCGCGTATACTCCCGTGCCATCCTCTTCAAGACGGAAGACGATCCCGACTGCACCGGAAGGTGCACATGGTCGCAGAGCGTCGGAACAGCGTCAATGGCATCCACGATATCCCTGGTAAAGTCCCTGGGGTGGCTGGTGGTAAAGCGAACTCGCCGGATACCGGATACCTGCCCGACAGTTGCCAGCAGCTCTGCGAAGCTCGACTTCCCTTCTGGATCCCGGTAGCTGTTGACGTTCTGCCCCAGCAATTGGATCTCGGTGTATCCCTGATCGGCGATGCGGCGGGCTTCTGCCAGCACGGATGAGGACGCGCGGCTCCGCTCCTTGCCGCGGGTATACGGCACCACGCAGTAGGCGCAGAACTTGTCGCAGCCCTCAATGATGGTGATGTAGCCCCGATACGGATTTTGACGCGCGGTAAACTCCGTCTCAAAGGTCTCTTCGGTTTGCCGGTCATCCAGACCGGTAATGCGCTTCTCGCCTGCCTCCAGGCGGTACAGCATCTCTGGCAGCTTGCGGTACGAGGCCGACCCCGACACCAGCGATACATACGGGGCGCGGTCGAAGATTTTTTCGCCCTCCTGCTGAGCCACGCAGCCCAACACCCCAAAGCGCTTGCCTGCCTTGTACAGGCGCTTGTAGTCGTTCAGACGATGGAAGACCTTCTGCTCTGCCTTGTCGCGAATGGAGCAGGTGTTGTAGAGGATCAGCCCTGCTTCTTCTTCGGATTCGACCTGGCGATAGCCCTGCTGCTGGAGTGTGCCAATCACCTTCTCCGAGTCATGGGCATTCATCTGGCAGCCGAAGGTCTCAAGATAGAAGGTTTTCTCGGTTGCCATATCAAGTTTGAGTATAGCGTCTTGGCATATCAATCCAAACCGCTAACACTCAGTACAATGGAATTGTTGAACTTAGCCAATAGCCTTCCCCTCAACAATCTGCTGTGAAAGGTGGCATGACGATGCATCAGGAACAGGCGAAACCGGATACGAAGGCTCATTGGGATGGCGTGTACGCTCGAAGCGCGCAGAACGGCGTGGGGTGGTATCGGCCGCATCTGGAAACCTCGCTGCGCTTGATTCAGAGTGTCGCCGGTTGCAACGCATCCATTTTGGATGTGGGCGGAGGCCACTCAACGCTCGTCGACGACCTACTCGAACAGGGCTACACCGACCTGACAGTGCTTGACGTGTCTGCTGAGGGCCTTGCCAAGGTGCAGGAGCGGCTTGGGCAGAAAGCCGAAGCCGTTACGTGGCGAGTGGGCGACGTTACCGATGTCAACCTGCCGGCTGCACGCTACGATCTGTGGCACGACCGCGCGGTTTTTCACTTTCTGCTGGATGCACAGATGCGCGAAGACTATGTTCACCAGGCGACCCATGCGCTCAAGCCGGGCGGGCATCTGGTGATTGCCACCTTTGGTCCGCAGGGACCCATGAAGTGCAGTGGACTGCCGGTGTGCCGCTATGATGCGGATTCCCTTTCCGCCATCTTCGGTCCGCGATTCCGCCTGATCGAGTCCTGCCTGGAGATACACCAAACCCCGTCGGGAAACCAGCAGCAATTCCTCTACTGCTGCATGCAGTTCCAATAGCAGGCTGGAACCGCATGGCGGCGCTTAGCGCAGGCCGGTATGCAGATATGCCAGCAACGCCGCCATCTCCTCATCCGAGAAGCGGCCGGCGAACGGCGGCATCATGCCACGCCCCGACAAAACCTCGCGCCGTACCTGCTCATCGGTAGCCGGCGCTCCGCTGGGGAGCTGCGCGCCACGAAACACGTTGTGTAGATCGGGCGGAACCTTCTTCAGCCCCTGATCGTTGTACTCATGGCAGTGTGCGCAGCGCACGGTATAAAGATGCTTCCCCGCCTGCTCCTGCGCGGTAAGGGGCACAGCACCATGACAGCCACTCAACAAAAATACGCAAGCGAGGGCGGTACAACTCAACAGTGGTGCGCGCACATGCCCGCAAAGTTTCCGCAACAGCAGAGCGAGTGAAGGTTGCCGACGCATGCCGTCATTCTATGCTGTGGGCAGATGGCGCTGCGAATTGTGACGCAGGCTGACTTCAGCGCACCCCGTGCCCGTATGCTGTGAAGATGAGGTTCGGCATGATTCAGGATTCCGCGGAAAACCTGACCCCGCTTGCGCATGCAGCGCAGAATCGCTGCTTTGGCTGTGGCCCGGCAAACGAGCATGGCCTGCACCTTACGTTCCTCCTGGCAGCCGATGCCACCGTTGTTTGCAATACGACGGTTTCAGGCGTATTCGACGGTCATCCCGGCTATCTGCATGGAGGCATTATTGCCACGCTTCTCGATGAGACGATGAGCAAGACCGTTCGCGCACGAGGGCTTACCTCGATGACACGGCACCTGGAAGTTGACTACCTTCGTCCAGTTCCAAGCAGCAAGCCCATCCGCACGGAGGGGCGTATCACTCGAAGCGAAGGGCGCAAGCACTGGGTTGAGGCGCACATACTCGGCTCAGACGGGACCAGGCTGGCCCATGCCAAGGGCCTGTTTGTGGAACTTCGCCAGCGCGGGACAACGTAGGCGAAAGGCGACTGCGGCAGATTGAGGGACGCACCTTTCAGCCCAGACACATCCCAAACTCAATCTCCTCGGCACGGATCGTAGGCGCGTCTCCGGCCAGAATAGCCGCCCGCTCCAGCACGTGCTGCAATTCGCGAACGTTCCCCGGCCAGCTGTGGGCTTTCAGTCTTGCCATGGCTCCAGCGAGAATGTGCTTGGCCGGCCACCGCCGCGCCATCTTCTCCAGAAAGTGCTCCACAAGAGCCGGAATATCCTCGGGGTGCTCGGCCAGCGCCGGAGTGCGAATCAGAAACACCGCCAGCCGATAGTAGAGATCGGCGCGGAAGACGCCATCATGAGCGCTACTGGCCAGTGGCCTGTGCGTCGCGGCAAGAATGCGCACATCCACCTTCAGCGTTTCGTTGTCTCCAACCCGCTGCAGTTCGCCACTCTCAACAAAGCGCAGCAGCTTGGCCTGCAAAGTCACCGGCATCTCCCCGATCTCGTCCAGAAACAAGGTTCCGCCATTTGCGGCTTCAATGCGCCCAATACGCCCCTGCACCGCGCCCGTAAAGGCGCCGCGCGTGTGGCCGAAGAGCTCCGCTTCCAGTAGCGTCTCGGGAATGGCAGCGCAGTTGATGGCGACAAAAGGTTTCCGTCTGCGGTCAGAGAGTCGATGCACAGCCGCCGCGACCAGTTCTTTCCCTGAGCCAGTAGGCCCCTCGATCAGCACCGGCGTCGAGCGGGGAGCCACAAGGCGTATGCGGCGGCTCACCTCCAGCATGCAGTGAGCGTCCCCCACCAGTTCCGGCAGGCGATCAACAACGGCGCCAGCCGCGAAGGATCCGTCGCTCGCATCGCAGGCATTGACCGCAAGCTCCCGGATCAGGGGCAACGGAACCGTATTTGCAGCAGGCTTGCGAAACGTCAGAAGGCTGTCGAAGCGTGCAGGCAGAGCCTCTTCCTCCAACTCTCGTACATCGTTCCATGCCGGAGTATCCGGCTCCTGGCTGCGGTGCAGTGCGTACAGAATCTCCTGGCGATGGGGTCCGCGCGGAGCATCCCCCAGCCCTCCATCCAGGGTTACCACGTCAACCTCAGGAAAATGCGTCTGGAAGTCCTGCACAAACTCCTGCAAATTTAGATCGGGCAGCCACGAATCCACAATCAAGGCATCCATTGCCTCGTCATCAGCCTGCATCCACGCCTCGGCTCCGCTCTCGGCCTCGCGCACGTGCCAGCGCAGGCCGCGCAGGCTCTGGCTCACCCTCTGGCGAAAGCTGCTGTCGGCGCTCGCCACCAATGCAGTTCGTGGCCGTATCTGTGATGCGCGTGGCGTGACTGGAACGGGAAAGGTCTGCATGGTAAAACTCCTCTGGCTCAATCAAGGCTGTTCTTCCGGGTTAGCTGCCCGGTTGCGGGGTTGGAAGATTCTCATGCGCAGTTATCGGCGATACATTGCCTGCATGCCCTATCTCGCCGGGCACCATGTAGCCCTGCCCGCGTACCGTGCGAATCAGTCTGCCCGGCAAGGGATCCTGCAATTTGCGGCGCAGATAGTTCACGTACACATCCACAATGTTGGTCG
>JAJXXG010001209.1 GCA_021781255.1 Acidobacteriota bacterium | reverse complement strand
GAGTTGCGCAAGCAGCTTCTTGCCGAATTCGGCGTGCGTTCTGAGTGCCTTGTGCTGGGCGTGGATCGGCTGGATTACACGAAGGGCATTGTGGAGCGCTTGCTTGCCGTCGAGGAGATGCTGGAGCAGCATCCCTGGCAGCGCGAACGCATGACCATGGTGCAGATTGCCGCGCCAAGCCGCACACGTATTCCCAGCTATGCTGACCTGAAGCGCCGCGTGGAGGAAACCGTGGAGCGCATCAACCAGCGCTACCAGACCGCGCACTGGAAACCGATTGTGCTCATCGAGCGGCACTGCAGCCACGAAGAGGTGGGCTTGTGGTATCGAGCCGCGGAGGTCTGCCTTGTGACTTCATTGCATGACGGCATGAATCTTGTGGCTAAGGAGTATGTGGCCGCGCGCGACGATGAAGACGGTGTGCTAATTCTCAGCCGCTTCACCGGCGCATCCGTGGAGCTGCGCGACGCTCTGCTGGTGAATCCATATGACATCTCCGGAGTGGCTGGTGCAATTCATCAGGCACTGGAGATGAACCGATCAGAGCGTCGAATGCGCATGCGTCGTATGCGCAGGCAGGTGATGGAGCACAACATCTATCGCTGGGCAGCCAGTGTCCTGGGCGCACTGCGCGAGCTGCGCATTGAAACGAACGGAAGCCATGAGGCCTTTGCACCGAAGGTTTTCCGCGCGACCAAGAAGGACCCTGACGACACGCACCTTAGATTGGCGTGAGCAGCAGATAACGACAAAGTAAACGAACGGAGCGGAGCTTGACCCCGGAGACACAAACAGCAAAGAAGCTGGAGGATTTTTTTCACACATTCACAGCCACTTCACAGCCGCTGCTTCTGCTGGACTACGACGGAACGCTTGCGGATTTTCGGGTGGACCGCTTCAAAGCCCGCCCTTGGGCCGGCATCCGCGAGTTATTGGCCCGCATTCAGCGTGACGGGCGCACGCACATGGCTGTCATCACGGGCCGTCCGCCGGAAGAGATTGCGCCCATGCTCGGGCTGAACCCGCCGCTGGAAGTTTGGGGCCTGCACGGCGCGGAAAGACTGCGTCCGGATGGCCAGCGCGAGCATGCGGAGATTCCCGCAGAGGCACGGCACAAGCTGGATGAGTTGCGGGCGCAGCTCAAGCAGGATTCGCTGGGCGGCCTCTATGAGGACAAGCCCAACGCAGCGGTGATGCACTGGCGAGGGCACTCCCCCATGAAGGCAAAGGAAATTGAGCGGCGTACGCGCGCGCTGTTTGAGCCACTGGCAAAGCTCGAAGGGCTCGCATTGCTCAAATTCGAGGCCGGGCTTGAGCTACGCGGAGGGCGCGACAAGGGCGGAGCGGTGCGCGAACTGCTGCGTGAGTATGACTCGAATCAGCCCTGCACCTTTCTGGGCGACGACATCACCGATGAAGAGGCTTTTCGCGCCATCAACAGCAGCAACCGTCCGCACCTGAGCGTGCTGGTGCGAAAAAAATGGCGTGAAACGGCGGCCAGCGCCTGGATCCGCCCTCCGGCGGAGTTACGGACGTTTCTATTCATGTGGATGAATGCGCTGAACATTGACATGAAAGCTTGAAGCTGAGTGTATGATTGCCTAGCAGCCGACATGCCGCTGCTAAAGATGGCTGGTCCGGTTCCTCGCTCCAGTCCAAAAATCCCTCCACGGGAGCCCTCGCAGGCTTCCCGAGCCTTTCTTGAGGAAATGACTATGCACACGATTCGTTTTCGTCGTTTGATTCCTGCGGTTCCGGCGACGACGGCCCTGCTTCTGCTCTCCCTTGCCACCGGCTGCAAGAGCACACCCGCCAACAACGCCAACACCGCCAACGGTACTGACGGACAAACTGCATCGCAGCCAGCAGGTGCACAAGACGGTGGCTCTTCCGCCCCTGCACCGGCAGGCCAGTCTTCTTACAGCCGGCCTGCGGCTCCGGCGCCCCAACCGGTCACGCTTACCGTACCGGCTGGAACTGATATTGCCGTGCGCATCAATGAAACGTTGAACGCCAAGACCAGCAATGTCGGTGATCAATTTTCAGGCGAGCTCACTTCCGGCCTTATGACCCGTTCCGGCGAAGTTGTCTTTCCTCGCGGCACACAGGTCTCCGGCCAGGTGGTGGCCTCCAAAGGCCAGGGCCGCTTTAAGGGGCAGGCTGTGCTGGCCATTGAGCTGAACGAGATTGGCGGAGCTCCTGTGACGGCGGGTGAATATGTAGTGAGCGAAAAAGGCAAAGGCAAGCGCTCGGCTGTGCTCATCGGTGGCGGAGCAGGCGCAGGCGCACTGATCGGCGGGCTGGCTGGCGGCGGTAAGGGTGCACTCATTGGTGCACTGGCCGGCGGCGGCGCAGGTACAGCCGGAGCGGCCTTTACCGGCAACAAGCCGCTGCTCATCCGTTCGGAGTCGATTGTGAATTTCGATTTGAAGGCGCCGCTTTCAAAAACCGTGACACGCTAACAAGCGACGTGAAGGCAATAAGAAGACCGCAGCGGGCAGGCTCATTGTACGAGGGCTTTCCGCTGCGGTTTTGTGTTCCCGGCACAGGCGCGACGCGCAGGAACTACTCGCGACCGCGCTTACGAATCTCGATGTTTAGCCGCTTGATTTTCTGGTTGAGCGTGGAGAGTGGAATGCGGAACTGCTCGGCGGCGTCGGTCTGGTTCCAGTTGCAGCGCTCCAGCTTCTCCACAATGATGCGTCGCTCGATATCCTCCATGATGTCAAAGAGCGAGGCGTTTGGATTGTGTTCCAGCAGCGCATCCTGAAAGCTGCGGCCGGTGATGTGGCCGGGCAGCAGGTCAGAGCCGATGACCGGGCCCGACGAAAGCACCACGCCGCGCTCTATACAGTTCTCCAGCTCGCGCACATTGCCGGGCCACTCGTAGTCCACCAGCGCGCGCATTGCGTCGGGCGTGAGCTTGCGCGGCGCAAGGCCGTTTTCATTGGCGTAGAAATCCAGGAAGTATTGCGACAGCAGCGGAATGTCCTCGCGGCGCGCGCGCAGCGGCGGCAGATCGACCGTGATCACGTTCAGCCGGTAGTAGAGGTCCTCGCGGAAGCGTCCGTCGCGCACGGCCTGGCGCAGGTCCACATTGGTGGCGGCGATGATGCGCACATCCACCTGAATTTCCTGTATGCCGCCCAGATGCATGAAGCGCTTGTCTTGCAGCACGCGCAGAATCTTGGCCTGCGTGTCCACGCCCATCGTGGCAATTTCGTCCAGGAAGAGCGTGCCGCCGTTGGCTACCTCAAAGAGGCCCTTCTTGGATGCAATGGCCGAAGTGAACGCGCCCTTCACGTGGCCGAAGAGCGTGGACTCCAGTAGCTCTGACGGCATGGCGCCCGTATTGATGGGCACAAAGGGCTTGTCCTTGCGCGGCGAATTCGCATGGATGGCCTTGGCGATGAGTTCCTTGCCAGTGCCGCTTTCTCCCTGGATGAGCACCGTGGAACGGCTTGGCGCAACTTGTGCCACGAGGTCAAAGACGCGCAGCATCAGGTCGCTTTTGCCCACGATGTTGGTGAAGTTATAGCGCTGCTTAAGCGTGCGCTTGAGCTGCAGGTTTTCTTCTTCTGCGCGGTGGCGGGCAATGGCCGAGCGGATGTCGGCCATCAGCTTCTCGTTGTCCCACGGCTTCTGGACGAAGTTTTCCGCGCCCGCCCGAATCGCCTCGACTACGTTGTCCACAGTGCCGTAGGCCGTAATCATGATGACCGGTGTCTCCGGCTGGCGCTCACGAATCTGCGGCAGCAGCTCCAGGCCGCTCTGGCCCGGCAGCGCGAGATCCAGCAGCACAAGGTCGAAGGTCTCCAATTCAAGGAAGCGCAGCCCCTGTTCGCCGTCGGCGGCCACTGTCACGCTGTAGCCTTCCAGAGTTAGCAGCACCTCAAGCGACTCGCGGATACCCGCTTCGTCGTCAATCACCAGAATGCTTGCGCCCGCGGGCTGCGAGGAACCATTGGAGGCGGATGCAGGATAATTTAGAGGTTCATCAACTTCAGGCATGTACTGATTTCCTTAACAAGGGGAACTCAAGATGGAAAGTAGTGCCTGCGCCCACGGCGCTTTCCACCTCGATTTTGCCGGCATGCTCCTGGATGATGCCGTAAGTGACTGAAAGACCCAGTCCCGTGCCGCGTCTCTCGCCCGGCTTCGGTGTGGTCTTCGTGGTAAAGAAGGGATCATAAATACGTTTCAGATGCTCGGGTGCAATGCCTGCGCCGGAGTCGGCCACGAGGGCTTCCACGTGACCATTTACCATTGTGGCGACACGCAGGTGGCCACCGCCCGGCATTGCTTCCTTGGCGTTCAGTAGCAGGTTCAGGAAGACCTGCTGCAGCTTTCCGGGATTGCCGTGAATTGCAGGCAGCTCCTCGGCCAGCGTCATTTCCACATCAATCTTTGCGGTCTTCAATTGATGCTCAACAAGCGAGAGTGTGTCACGGATGACCTGGTTCAAATCCGTCTCGCGGAACTCGGTTGTGGACGTGCGCGAGAAGTTCAGCAGGCCATTGGCAATCTCTGAGGCACGGAAGCTCTGCTGGGTAATCTTCTCGAGCACCGGTCCCAGCCGCTGGTCGCCGCGCATTTGTTTTGAAAGCATCTGCGCATAGCTTGAGATGACGGCAAGCGGCGTGTTGATTTCATGCGCAACACCGGCAGCCAGCAGGCCAATGGAGCTGAGCTTGTCAGCCTGCGCAAGCTGCGCCTCCAGCGTCATGCGCTCCGTGATGTCATCCACCAGCACAATGCGGCCCACGGCCACAAAGTCGCGTGAAAGCAGCGGCGCAATGGCAATGTTCGCGGTGCGCTGCTCGCCGGCGCGCGTTGTGATGGGGAACTTGTAAAGGTGGTGCACGCCGGGCTCGTTGCGTACTGCATTCAGAGTCTCAAGGAACTCAGGCGGAAAGACGCTGGCCGCCGGCTGGCCGATGACCTCGGCGCGGCTCAGCGCATACATCGCCTCCATCTGCGCGTTCCAGCTTTCAATGCGGTCCTCGAGGTCGAGCGCGAGAATGCCCACGTTGATGGATTCGACAATGTTTTCGTTGAACTCCTTCAGCCGCTCGAACTCGCTGATCTTATCTTCCAGGCGCGCGTAGAGGCTTGCATTCTGCAGCGCGATTCCGATATAGCTGGCCAGCGACTCGAGCAGCTCCACGTCCTCGCTTGAAAGAAAGTCGCCGCCCAGCGTGCGCCCAAGGCCGATGACGGCAATGGTTCGGCTCGTCGCGGGCCGGTTCGCGCTGGCGCTGTCGGCCACGCGGCAGGGCAGATAGTAGTTCAGGTCCAGCAGCGCCGCCGTCCGCTGCTCGGCCTCGGGCAGGTGCAGAATCTGCTGGGTGTTCTCAAGGAAAATGTGCGTGTGCTTCGTATCGCTGTCAAAGTCGAGAAAGCCCAGCGATAGCCTGTCCTGCGCGGCCAGCGCCTCCAGCGTGAGCCCGTGCGAGGCGGCCAGGTGCAGCGTGCCTTTCCTGTTCGCCGTGCCCAGTTCGTCCGCCATGAAGACTGCTACGCGCGCCACCAGAAGCGTGCGCGGCAACTGCTCCACGATGGAGTTCAGCAACGCCTTCAGATTGGTCTCAGAGCTCAGCCCGCGGCCGAACTCCACCAGCGCCTTGCGGTAATCATAGCGATGGCGGTCGAAGACGCGATCCACCCAGCCCTGCACGCGGCGCTTCAGCGGATCGAAGATGGCTGCCGTCACCAGGACGGCGATAATAAGCGCGGTTTCGCGCAGCGCCTGTGGCGTGCCGGCATGCACCATCTCAGCCACAATGGCAATGACGCCGAAGTACGCGCCAAGAAGCATGCCCGTG
>JAJXXG010000986.1 GCA_021781255.1 Acidobacteriota bacterium | reverse complement strand
TCCACGCCGGACTCAATGCCGACCCTGTAGGGTGTGGCAACAAATTCGCCATAAGTGACAAAACCAAGCTGATGCGCGCGGGCAATAATCCACTGCGCATTGGCCGCGGTGACGGCCGGGCCGAGACGCAGAACGCGAGTGCCAAGATGAGCTGTGGCAGTGAGCTGGCGCGAGGTCTGTTCCGGGCTGAGCTCGGTGGGATGTGGGCCCTCTTTGAGGATTTCATTCCAGCCAGGCTGGTTGCGGAGCAGGCTCCAGTTGTCCGTAGTGCCGACGGAATCAGAGAGGTAGAGGTTTGGGCGGGGATTCGCGCTGAAGTCGATGTGTCCCTGCCTTGCGCTGGAGACCACGACGACGGTGGTGACGCCCATATAAAGAAATGCGTTGGCCTGGCCCTGGGTGCTGAGGCCGGCGAAACCGTCGACGAGGCCGGGGATGAGATATTTTCCGGTGCAGTCGATGACCTGCGCATCCGCGGGAACCTGTACGGTGGCGGCAGGACCGACGGCAACGATGTGCCCGTCACCGACGAGCACTACGGCGTTGTGGAGGTCGCGGGCGGAATTTCCCCAGTCACTGACGTCAATGACGGTGCCACCGACAAGCGCGAGAGTTACCGATGTAGTCGGCGGCGCTTGAGGCTGCGGCGCGGCCTGTGCAAAAAGCGAAGTCGCGGTGACCAGGGAGCAGAGAGTCCAAGCTGGAATCCAGGCCGGCAGGATGCGCGCGATGCACATAGAAGTGTGTGTCTTTTGAGGATTTTCGCACACCGATTTGCGTAGGAATCTCAATCCAAATCCTCTTGCGAAGATGGTTGCCGCGGGGCGCATGCTGAAAAGGGCGACGAATGGCAGGACCGGGTTGGAATTGCAGCAAAATGCATAGTCTTCTGTAATCTAGCTGGCGATGAGCGTGTGGCGCTGGCGATGCGAGAGCAGGGGCATGACCTGCGCAATGGCTGCATCGACGGTGAGTCCGTACTTGGAGCGAAGTCCATCGATTTTGCCGTGCTCGATAAACTGGTCAGGCCAACCGATGCGAACGACGGGAACGGCAATTCCCATTTCGTCGAGTGCCTCCACAATAGCGGTCCCAAAGCCACCCATCTTCACATGATCCTCGAACGTGACAATGGCGGCCACACGGCGCGCATAGGTTTCGAGCATCTGGCGGTCAAGCGGCTTGACGAAGCGTGGATTGATGACAGCGGCGGAGAAGCCGGTCTCCTGGAGCCGCTGACCCATGTCACGCGCGAGAGCCATCATGGGGCCGAGGCCGAAGATGGCAACGTCGTTTCCATCAGAGATGAGTTCGGCCTTGCCGACTTCAAGCACTTCAGGCTGCGCTTTGCGCTCAACACCGGCGACAGCTCCGCGCGGATAACGGATGGCGCTGGGTCCGGGAAGCGTGAGTGCGGTCTTCATCATGTCGGCTAGTTCGTCTTCATCCTTGGGCGCCATGAGCACCATCTCTGGAATTCCGCGGAGATAGGCAATGTCAAAAAGGCCGTGATGCGTGGGACCGTCGTCGCCGGAGAGGCCGGCGCGGTCCATGCAGAAAACGACAGGGAGCTTTTGCAGAGCGACGTCGTGGACCAAAGGATCGAATGCGCGCTGGAGGAACGTGGAATAGATTGCGCAGAAGGGACGGTAACCGCGCGTGGCCATTCCGGCAGCGAAGATGACGGCGTGTTCCTCGGCGATGCCCACGTCGAAGTAGCGGCGCGGATGGTGAGGGCGGAAAAGATCGAGGCCGGTGCCGTTGGGCATGGCTGCCGTGATGGCGACAACGCGGTCATCATCGTTGGCGAGGCTGACAAGTGTATTGGCAAAGGCCTCGGCGTAAGTCATCTGGCCGGAAGGCGGGGTTTTTCCGGTTTGCGGGTCGTAAGGGCCGAGGCCGTGGAATTTTTTCTGGCCATCAAGGGCGGGCTTGTAACCGCGGCCCTTTTGCGTGAGGATGTGCAGCAGGACGGGGCGGTTTTCGGCCTTGAGGAAGTTGAAGGTCTCAATGAGCAGCGGAATGTTGTGGCCGTCGATGGGTCCGAAGTACTGGAGTCCGAACTCCTCAAAGAGCACGGAGGGCCAGAGCATGCTTTTCGCGGCTTCTTCGGCGCGTCGAACGGCCGTGATGGCGAGCTTGCCGCCAAAACGCTCAACAAGGCGGGCGGCGGACTCGTGGAAAGTGCGATAGTGCTCATTGGTGACGATGCGGTGCAGATAGCGTGCAATGGCGCCGACGTTGCGGTCGATCGACCACTCATTGTCATTCAGGACGACGATAAGGCGCTTGGTTTGCTCGGCGATGTTGTTGAGAGCCTCAAAGGAGATTCCGTTGGTGAAGGCTGCGTCCCCGGCGACGGCGACCACGTGCTCATTGCCGCCGGCGAGGTCGCGGGCGACGGCCATGCCAAGAGCAGCGGAGAGTGCGGTGCCGGCGTGGCCCGCTCCATAGCAATCGTGCTCGCTCTCCGTGCGGAGCATGAATCCGTTAAGACCGCCGGGCTGGCGGATGGTCTCAAAGCGCTCGCGGCGGCCAGTGAGGATCTTGTGCACGTATGCCTGGTGGCTGACGTCGAAGAGGATGCGGTCGATGGGTGTATTGAAGACGGAGTGAAGGGCAAGCGTGAGCTCGACTACACCGAGATTGGGTCCGAGATGGCCGCCGGTTTTTGAGAGAGTCTGGATGAGGAAGGCGCGGATTTCCTCGGCTAGTTCGGCTAGTTGCACCTCATTCAGGCGCTTGATGTCAGCAGGTGAATGAATGGAGTCCAGCAAAGTTCCCATGCGCACCCTTCCCCCGGGAAAAAGCCGGGAATCCAGGAGACCCGCTGACGCAGACGGTCTCCGCGATGGCGGAACGTGCCAAAAACAACGCGAGAAACCATGCCTCAGCAGGCATGGCTCAAGGGGCGCCGCTCCGTGGCGTCGATTCAGTATAGCAACCCGATTGAGAGCGGTTGGTTGATTGTTTCGACGGCGCAGAAAGGGCAAGGTTTGCGTGGGCGTGCAAGAGAAAAGCAGAAGGCGCGGATGGGGCGGGAACTGTGGCTGCTCTCTTCGGCGGCCGGCGAACGTCACAGGAATTGCACCGTGAAATAGAAAGGACTGCAAGCAGCCCTGACGGAAGCGCATGGCCGCACTTCTTGGAAGTGGGTGCGAACGTTTAGTCTATTGAGGTGCCTTGATTCAAGGGAGAGACGTGCCGCCTGAGGGACGGTGCACGGGACTCGGCTGAGGAGCCCGCGCAAAGCGATGGAGGAGATTCTCGCGTTGAAGAGAAAGATTGCGTTTTTGGTTTTGGCCGTGGTTGCGGCGATGACGATGCCGAAGCTTGCCCAGGGCCAGCTTTCAGAAGAAACACCGAAGCCGCCGGTGACTGCGCCGGTGTACAAGTATGAGGCCTTCGTCGGCTGGGGCTATACGAGTATCAACCAGGTGAATCAGTCGCGGAACGGCGTGATGGGCGTGAGCTTTTCACTGACGCGGAACTGGGGCCGCTTCTTCGGGGTTACAGCACAGGGCGGCCACTACCTATGGACGATTACCGCGTCGAATGCGGTCGTCGGCAATCCCACGGTGGACCTGTTTCTGGGTGGGCCGGAGGTGCACGGGCCGCTCTACGGGCCTATCAGCGTGTATGCACATGCGCTGCTGGGCGGAGCGCATACCGGCAACGTAAGCATCCAGCCGAATATCTCCTTTGCGGGCGGATTCGGCGTGGGCGCAGACTATAACCTGAACAAGCGATTCGCAATCCGACTGGGCGGCGATGACATTGCATCGTCGTTCACGCTGGTTCCCTATCAGCCGGGTTTTTCGCCGCACGAACGGTGGAATGCGCGGGCTTCACTCGGCATGGTGTATCACTTCTAAGGCTGAGAATTTGGCAATCAAAGGAAAGGCGGAGGCCACGAGGCTTCCGCCTTTTTTTTTGCGTGTGTGAGAACGCGGATTTGGCCGGTCGAAGTGTGTTCAATCTGCGGGTTGAAGAGCGGCAACCGGAACTGAAGCGGGGCTGTTGAGGAATGGGCGCTCGAAGATGAGATAGAAGGCGTAGGAGAAGAGCAGGATCAGGGCGACACCAGCGGTGGCCATGAGGGCGTACGTGGCCACGCGACCGAGGTGCATGGGAAGAGCGACGTGCTGCCAGAGGACGTAGAGCAGCGGGAAGTGGATGAGATAGAGGCTGTAAGAAAAGAGGCCTATGCGGGCCAGGGGCCGGCTGCCGGTGATGCGGGCAAGCGGGTTGCGCGGGCGATGGGCGCAGACGATGAGTGCACTGGCGCCGAGCAGGCCATAGATGATTTCCGTGGCTGTAAAGGCGTAGAGAATTGGCTTGAAACCCGCGCAGATGGCAAGTGCGCAGCAAACGCCGAAGAGCCAGAGGTAGGCGCGTTTGGGCGGGGCGAGCGCGGCCTCGGCGGCGAACATGCCAAGGGCAAAGAAGAAGACGTACATGGGCGCTAGGCCGATGAAGGATGTGTTGCTGATTAAAGTGTCGAGCATCATGGCGCCGATGTACGTAATGCCGAGCATGGCGGGCATGCCGAAGCTGCGGCGGATCCAGATGAGAAGTGGAAAGAGAAGATAGATCTGGCACTCGACGGCGATGGACCAAAGGGGAACGCTGACCTGGCTGATGGTGTGGGTGCTGAGGTTATGGACGAGAAAGATGTGGGTGAGGACGCCCGCGGTGGTGATGGGCCAGGAGATGTCGAACTGGCGATGCGTGGGCGTGGCGACAACCCAGAGGCCGAGGGCGATGGAGAGCGCGAGCGCGGCGTAGTAAGGCGGAAGGATGCGGCGCGCGCGGCGGAAGAAGAATCGTGGCGCACCGCCTGCGCCGAGCGTGCCACCGCGGCCGACGACAGGGAGATTGAGGCAGAAGCCCGAAATCACGATGAAGAGGATGACGGCGTAGTCGCCGGGCACGAGCCAGCCGAAGACGGAACGGCTCCAGTCGCCGGAGGGCCAGGTTTGCACCCAGGCGTGGCACTGCACGACGTAAAGCGCGGCGAGAGCGCGGAAGCCGTCAACGTAAGGCAGGTGGAGACGCGGGCGCGAAGCGGGCGCGGTGTCGGCACGCTTTTCTGCGATGTCTAAGGTGTTGGCCACGCCCGACCTCGCCTGTTGCAAACGCTCGTCGTCATGGGGCCATCTTAGCGTGAGATTGCGAGATTTCGGACATATGCGCAGTGGCAGCAAAGGTACGGCGGTGACGTGTGCGAAGCGGGCCGGGGCAGGTTTGCGGGTGTTTACAGAAGTGCGAAATTATCTGCAAAGATTTTTGCGAATTCCTGAACGCTGGTAACTTTTGGTAACTGAAATAGGGGGGAGGGGGGTGTCAGGCTGTGCTGCACTGTTTCACAGGCGAAAAACAATCTGTTGGACCGTGCGGCGCAATTTCACAGCCACGGGACCGCGCAAGGCGGTCGTCCGCTGTCAGCCGAAAGCGGTCAGCGGATTGGTGGTGAGTTGAGCGCATGGGTTTTCCTTTTACGTTTCCATTGTGCGGGAATGGGTGGGAATTGTCGGCAAAATGGCGCGTGGAGAATTGCGCCTGGAATGAGGGGGTTGCGGCAATTCGTGGTTGGGAAGAGGTTGACGGGGTGTTATTAGGGAGAATTGCGGGTCCTTCGACTCCCTTCGCTTGCGCTTCGGTCGCTCAGGATGACACTGCGAAAATTGTTGAAGTGTGAAGAGGGCTGCAGGGTGGAAGCCCAGAACTCTTTACGCCGTGTTGCAGCACGACTGAAGTTGGGCCCTGTTACAAGGCAGGCTGAACTTCGTGCTTACCCACCCTTGCGGCAAAGAACGCCGCAAGGATGGGC
>JAJXXG010000863.1 GCA_021781255.1 Acidobacteriota bacterium | reverse complement strand
CCTCGCCGCCATGCCCAATGCAGGCATGCCACGCGCCGTCGAGGGCCGCAACATCTACCTCTGCTCGCCGGAGTACATGGCAAGCTTTGCCCGCAAGGCCATCGCCGCCGGGGCGCGGTTTGTAGGCGGCTGCTGCGGCACCACGCCCAACCACATTCGCGCCATGCGCTCAGCCATGCGCGCCATTGACGCGCAGGCCCATGTAACCGAAGGCGAAACCATCGCGGCCATTTCCACTCAGACTCCGCCCGCACCCCTCGGGCAGCGCTCCCGTATCGGTTCCCTCATCGAACAGGGCAAGTTCGTCGCCCTCGTTGAAATCGTTCCTCCCCGCGGCATCGACTGCTCCCGCGAAATCGAAGGCGCGCGCCTCCTCGCAAGCCTCGGCGTACACGCCATCAACGTGCCGGACTCGCCCCGCGCCTCGGCACGCATGAGCGCCCAGAGCCTCTGCATCCAGATTCAGCAGCACACCGGCATTGAGACAATCCTCCACTACACATGCCGCGACCGCAACATCCTAAGCATCCAGTCGGACCTACTCGGCGCTTCGTCTATCGGCCTGCACAACATCCTCTGCCTCACCGGCGACCCGCCCAAACTGGGCAATTATCCTGACGCAACCGCCGTCTTCGATGTCGATTCCATCGGCCTCGTTAACCTCGTACAACGCCTCAATCACGGGCTCGACATCGGCTCCAACTCCATCGGCGCCTCCACCAACTTCACCATCGGCGTCGCCGCCAACCCCGGAGTGCCCGATATCGAGCATGAACTGCGCCGCTTTCAGTACAAGGTCGAGGCCGGCGCCGAGTACGCCATCACGCAGCCCGTCTTTGACCTGCGCCTCCTCGAAAACTTCCTCATGCGCATCGAGGACTTCAGAATCCCTGTCATCGCCGGAATCTGGCCCCTCACAAGCCTGCGGAACGCCGAGTTCATGAAAAACGACCTCCGCGTCTCCATGCCCGAGGAAATCATGCTCCGCATGGCCCAGGCCGATACGCCCGATGCCGCCCGTCAGGAAGGCATCCGCATCGCGCAGGAAATGCTTGAAGCCGTACGCCCCTACGTCCAGGGCGTCCAGGTCAGCGCCCCCTTCGGCCGCTACGCAGCCGCCGCCGAAGTCATCGCCAGCGTCCTGCCCAAACCCCCGACGGTTACGGAGTAAGCCCCATGTCCACCTTCGAACAGTCGCTCAAGAAGCTCGAAACCATCGTCGACAAACTCGAAAAGGGAGAACTCACCCTGGAAGAGTCGCTCAAGCTCTTCGAGGAAGGCGTCGGTCTCTCCGCCTCGTGCAAAAAGGAGCTCGAAGCCGCCGAAGGCAAAGTGCAGATGCTCATCAAGCAGCGCGACGGCTCCCTCAAAGCCGAGCCATTCCCACCGGAAAAATAGCATCTCAAAAAAACAAAGCGCGCCGGGGAACCTATTTGATTCCCCGGCGCGCTTTGTCTTCCCAGATCCTTATCCCAGCATCTGCGGTTTGTGCGCCGTCCCGTCGAAGTGGCTGGTCGTCTTGTACAACTCATACTTCCCGTCCACCGCCGCCCTGCTCGTCCGCTCCAGCAGGCTCGCCACCTCTGCCTGCGCCATCGGCTTGAAGCTTCGTGCCGCCTCCAGCGCCTGGTCCAGCACCATCTGGTTGTCAATCCCCGTAATTTGCGTGGCAATCGGCAGGTTCAGGCAATAGTGCAGGCACTCAATGGGCTTCACCGTCTTGCTGTCCAGAATGTAGTGGTCCCCAAACGCCTTCATGCCCAGCGGAGCAATCCCCTCCCGCACCAGCACCGGCAGCACGTCGCGTTCAAAGCTCCTGAAGTGCGGGTCCATCACGTTCAGCGGCATCTGTACCGCGTCAAAGTGGAACCCGCGCCTGCGCGCCTCGTCCAGCATGCGCAGATGCACATATGGATCCTTGTGCCCGGTGAACCCGATGTAGCGAACCTTGCCTGCCTTCTTCGCCTCCTGCATCGCCTCCATCGCGCCGCCCTCGGCAAAAATCCGGTCCGGGTCTTCCAGCCGAATCACCTCATGAAACTGCATCAGATCCACATGGTCCGTCTGCAACCGTTGCAGGCAGTCGTCGATCTGCTGCGCGGCCGCTGCCTTCGTGCGCCCGTCAATCTTCGTCATCAGGAAGACCCTCTGCCGATAGCCGCCCGCCAACGCCTTGCCCATGCGGATTTCGCTCACGCCGTCGTTGTAGTCCCAGCAGTTGTCCATGAACGTGATGCCCCGGTCAATCGCCTGCCGGATCAGTTGAATCGCTCCCTGCTCCGTCAGCGACGAATTGCCAATGTGATACCCGCCCATCCCAATGCCTGAAATGCGTTCCCCCGTGCGGCCTAGAGTGCGATAAATCATGCCGTCTGCCTCAGGCGTCTTTCCTTCCGCATGCAGCACGGTCGCCAGCAGATGTTCCGTCGCTGCCGCTCCCGCCGCAGTCGTTGCCGTCTTCAAAAAATCCCTTCGGTCCATTGTTTCCTCCCTTGCGCGCGCAGTCGCGCTTTGCCAATGCTGCGTACGCCGCGTACCAGGCCCATTGCGCCCAGGTCATCCGTGCGGCAATCGCTTTCGCAGCCAATTCCCCATCTCATCTGAAATGCTGTCCAGCCTGTCCAGTCGAAACGTCCGCTTTCCCCCAGCCACCAGAATCACCAGGCCGACCTCTGACACCAGAGCATCCGCGCGCTCGAGCGCCTCGCAAAAGGAAGGCTTTGCCTCACCTCCTGCGCCACTCATCACCGCCAGGCAAATATCCGGCGTCACATGCCGCAACACGCTGTTCGACTCAAACATCACATGCGCCCCCGCTCCAAGTCGCTCTCTCAGCTCGCCGAGCCGTAGCGCCAGTTGATCCTCGCCCGCAGTCACCAGCAGCGCCCGTCGCGCCCCCGCCGCCAGATAGCGCGCCGTGTCCGTCGTTTGCCCGGCATCCGTCTCTTCCCAGATCGCTTCGCGCTGGCCGTACGCGTGGCTGGTCACCTTCACCGCCGCCCAGCCAAACTGCGGCAGCGCCGCAATCAGCCCGCATATCAGCGCAGTCTTCCCCACGCCTCGCCCGCTGCCGCCCACGACGATCACCGCCATCGCCGTTATTCCTTCTCTGGCGTCTTGCCCTGGCGTCGCGCCAGCCGCGCCAGCGTCGCCTGCTCGCGCAGCACCTGCCTCAGCGGCCGCGCAGGTGTGCCCCACAGCACCGTTCCTGGCCTCAGCCCCTCATTGGTCACCGTCTTGCCGCTCAGCACGCCCGCCTGCCCGCCCAGAATCACGCCCGGCCCCACACGCGCATGGTCTCCAATGCCAACCTGGCCCGCAATCACCGCGCCT
The DNA here is from genome assembly GCA_021781255.1 of Acidobacteriota bacterium. Next base: position 2,519 of record JAJXXG010000863.1, on the reverse strand, counting down.
TTGCCCACCGTGCTTGACCCGGAAATGCCCGTCAGAGCCACCAGAATCACGTCTTCGCCGATATCGCAGTTGTGGCCCACATGCACCAGATTGTCGATCTTGGTTCCCCGGCGAATTCTCGTCTCCTCCAGCGCCCCGCGATCAATCGTCGAGTTCGCGCCAATCTCCACATCGCTCTCGATCACCAGCGTCCCATTCTGCGGAAACTGCGTGTACTCGCCCGTCGCCCTGTCCCGCACATAGCCAAACCCGTCCGCTCCGAGCACGGCTCCGGAATGCACCACCACTCGGTCACGCAGCGTCGTCCCTGGATAGATCACCACCCGCGGGTAAATATGGCACTCTGCGCCAAGCTCCACCCCCTCGCCGATCACCGCACCGGCGTCAATGCGCGTGCGCCCGCCAATGCGCGCATGCGAACCAACCACAACCCCCGGCCCGATGATGATCCCGGGAGCCAGAAACACATCGCTCGGCACCGTCGCCGTTGCGTGAATCCCCGGATCCAGATGTCGCATATCCAGCAGCTTCGCCGCCCGCGCAAACCACAGGCGCGGCTGGTCCGCTTCGATAATGCACTTGCCCCGCGGATACTCCTCCGCTGCGCCCGGCTCCAGCACAACCATCCCGGCCTTGCTCGCCAACGCGTCTGCCGCCGCCGCAGACTCCGCAAACACCAGTTCAAACGTGCTCGCCTTCTCAATCGTGGAGATCCCGCTCACGTCCCACTTCGGGTCGCCCTGCACCAGCTTGCCACCCAGGTTCTCGATCAATTCCCCCAGCGTCATCCGCGTTCACCTCAATACAGCCCCGCCTCGCCGGGCGGGCGCGTCTTCCAGCGGCGATGAATCCACAGCCACTGATCAGAATAGCGTCGTATCCATGCTTCCAGCACGTCATTGCACTGCTGCGTGGCCGCCATGATGTCCGCCTCCGCATCCCCCGTTCGCGCAAACTTCAGTTCACGTCCGAAATGCAGCACGTACCGGCTCTCTCCCGGCTCCCACAACATGAACCCCGGCAGCACCGCCGCTCCTGTCTTCAGCGCCACCCGCGCCAGCCCGGAGCCCGTGCACGCCTTGCGCCCAAAGAAGTCCACAAACACCCCCTGCGGCGGCGTCATGTTCGTGTCCATCAGGATGCCCACCGTATCGCCTGCATGCATCGCCTTCAGCAGCCCGCGCGCAAAGTCGTCTTTGTGCAGCACGCGATTCCCATGCATGCACCGGATGCCGTTCACAAACTCGTCCAGCAGCCGGTTGTCCAGCCGCCGAATCACCATGCCCATCCGGTAGCCCATCAGCGAGTGATAAAAACTCGACAACTCCCACGCGCCCAGGTGACCCGTCAGCACCAGAACGCCCCTGCCCCGCTCCCGCGCCTCAAGATAGTGCTCCAGCCCTTCAGTGCGAATCCACCGCCGGGTGTTCTCTGCCGTGTAGCGCCGCATCCGGCAAAACTCCACCAGTTGCCAGCCCAGGTGCCGGTATACCCCGCGCAGAATGCGCTCCCGCTCACTACCTGAAATCTCCGGCAATGCCAGCTCAAGGTTCCGCGTGCCCACGCGCCGCAGCCGGCCAAGCACCAGATAAACCGCCCAGGTCAGCCCGCCGGCCAGCACGCGCGCCAGCCCGCGCGGAATGCGCCCCAGCCCGCGCGCCACCGCCACCACCAGCCAGTACTCAATCTTTTCCCGCATCGTAGAAGGCAAACACAAGTGTAGGGCATCGCGGGCCTCATTGCCCCGCCAGCGGTCCATCCGCCTCGCTCGGCAACTGCGCGCCAGCAAAAAAGGCGGCCCCGTCAAGGGCCGCCCAAAAGCTCAAGATTCAATCTGCTGGTGCTTACTGCTTCTTGGCCTCGACAAAGTACTGGGCCACGCTCTTCACAAACGGTACCGCGCCCACGGGAACAGCAACATTCCCTTTCAGGATGGACTCGAAGGTATGCGACGAGCCAAAGTAGGTCTGCGTGTCCTCCATGTTCTGGGTCACGCTCGTCCCATCCAGATCGATGCCCGCAAACAAGCCCTTGTTGCGCGAGTAGCTCAGCAGTTCTGCGTTCATCTTCCAGTCGGTCGAAGCCTGCCCCGCACGGCCCACCGGCCCTGCCGCTGCCGACGCGTCCCCGCCGATCTTGAACTTGCTCTTCAGCAAATCCTGAAAGCCCTTGTCGTTCACCGCCACCAGAACTAGATCCGTCGACTGGCCGCCAATCTGGAAACCAAACGACCCGCCCGCCATGCGTATAAACACTGGCGCGCTCCAGCCGTGACCCGTGCGGCAGGTCACAACGCCCTGACCATACTGGCCGCCAAAAATAAACGCACCCTTCAGCATCCCGGGCACAACCGCCACACACGTCGCCGACTGCAGAATGTTCATCGGGATGCTACGGTCCTGCGCGGCCATAATCTGTTCAAGAACGGTTTTGGCAGAGTCAATACGCGCCTGCAAATCCTGCTTCGAGGAGGCTGCAAAAGCTGAGCACGTAAGCATGAAACAGAGGGAAATCGAAGC
>JAJXXG010001175.1 GCA_021781255.1 Acidobacteriota bacterium | reverse complement strand
ATCCCAAGTCTATTGGAGTTGGGCAATATCAGCACGATGTCGATCAGCGCCAGTTGGCGGAGTCGCTTGAGAGTGTTATTCAGAGCTGCGTGAATCGCGTCGGCGTCGATCTGAATACATCCTCATGGACGCTGCTTCGCCATGTTGCCGGCATCTCCGAGCGGACTGCGCTGAATATTGTCAGCTATCGGAACGAGAAGGGAAGTTTTCGATCACGCATGCAGGTTCTCGAAGTGCCCGGTATCGGTCCCAAGACGTTTGAGCAGGCTGCGGGATTTTTGCGTATCCGCCATGGCAGCAATCCGCTCGACATTACCGCTGTTCATCCGGAGTCCTATCCCATCGTGGAAGGAATCGCAGAATCGCTCAATGCCTCGATTACAGAGATCATTCAGAAGCCGGAGTTGCTTGAGAAGGTGGATCGCTCGAAGCTTTCAGACGGAGCCTATACGCTGGAGGATATCCTCAACGAGCTGCGCAAGCCAGGCCGCGATCCGCGCGATAAATTTGTCGCGCCAAGCTTCCATGAAGAAGTCCGTGACATCACCGACGTGCAAGCGGGTATGGTGCTTGAAGGCGTAGTGACCAACGTGACGAAGTTCGGCGCATTTGTGGATATCGGTGTTCACCAGGATGGACTCGTACATATCAGCGAACTATCCAATCGCTTTATCAAGGATCCATCGGAGGCCGTGAAAACGGGGCAGATCATCAAAGTCAAGGTGCTAAGCGTGGATGCGAAGACCAAGCGCATAGCGCTTTCCATCAAGGCGCTTCTGGCTCCATCCTCAAAGCCTGCACCGCGGCCGGCAACTCAGCCTCCGGCTTCATTGAATGAGAAGCTGGCGGCGTTATCTACCAAGTGGAAGGTTCGCACCTGAGAGGTGCTCTGGCTAGAACTGCTACGTCCCCTATTTCCACTTTGCGTAAAGAAAGGGGCATAGGAGAATAGAGCATGGCTACTGGACGCGATAGATGAGTATCTCGGCGGGCTTTGGCCCATGCTGAGGTGCGGCTACATATAACCTGTTCAGGTCGCTGACAAACAATCCCGTACGCGCACCGGGCGAACTCTGCAATTGCTGCGTCAGCACATAGTGGTCTGCATCCTTCTGCTCGATTACGTCTAAGACGCCTTCACCGCCAATCACGTAAATACGGCGTCGATTGTGGTCATAAAACATGTCATCCGCATCCGCGGCGATTGGCAGTTGAGCAACAGGTTCGCCACTATCGGCGTTCAGGACCTCTAGCAGCGGTGGCCTGCGAAAGCCAATGAACACGCGATGGCTGGCTTCATCGAGCGCCATCGGAAAATTTGCGTGTGCGGTGAATTGCGGCCATTGATGTGTCACGGCATTGCGAGCGCGATCGACTACCGCAATCATCTTGCCATCGGGAATGTTGATGTAGAGGAGCGAGCCGCTCTGTCCAATCTGGAACGACTCGGGATGGGCGGGGAGTTTCACATCCGAGATCTGCTTCAGGTCCTTATTGAAGGCTGCTATGCCACCGCTTCCGTATCCCACAAGAATCTCATGGCTTGCAGCATCGAAGCGTACGTTGTCCGCATCGTCTCCAAGTGACACCGTCCTGAGCGGTGCATAGGTTGATCCGCTGTAGCTGCGCAGTGTGCCGTCACCGCCGCATGCTACAAACAGGCGGTCGTCCTGGACGCTGAAGAGCACTCCCTGCGGTTCTTTCAATCCAGTAATCTCATGACTGCGTGCCATGGTGCGAAGATCAATCACTTCGACTGTTCCATTTCCAAGCGCAGACACGAAGAGACGATCGCCCTTTGAATCGAATGATAGGTGATCGATCCTTCCTTGGATGCCCGGGAGCGGCAATGTCTTTTCCAGGGCAAGAGGTTGTGCGCTCTGTGCCTGACAGGAAAGGAAGACAGCGAAATTGAGAAGCAGAAGACAGATGCAGCGACCGAGCATATTCACCTCGCAGCGCCTATCATAAAACCTCGGTCTGGATTCCGAGAGTTGAAAGGGTATGGAGGACTGCGAATGTGTGCCGAAGATCATCCTCTTCGCCATGTCAGTCTGTGCAAGGCAAGCCCGAAACAAAAGGGCCACTACGACGCGCTGGCGCTGTAGCGGCTCTTTTGTTCAATGGGAGCTCAGGAATCTTCTGTTACATCCCGTTCTGCGGATCGGCCTCAGGATGCACTACCCGATATGTGGTTCCGCCTTTGGACCACACAAGAAGCAATATGTCTTTGTCTGCAGGAAGCGAGTGAATCTTGTTAGCAAAGGCATCGGCAGTTTGCACTGGCTGACGGTTCACTTCGAGAATGACATCGCCTGGAGAGAGACCGGCATCGTCTGCCGGGCTTGCGGGGCGCACATTCGCAATGGCCGCACCGTTCAACTGCGAAGGGATGTTCAGCTGCTCGCGGAGCTGCGGCGTCAAGTCGTCTACGGCAAGGCCAAGCCTTCCACGCTGCTGCTTTCCTGATCCGTCATTTCCCGCCACTTCATTCGCACCGTTGAATTCTCCAACGGTTACCTGGATGGCTTCCGGCTTGCCATTGCGAAGGATACTCAGATGGATGGTATTTCCCGGTGCAATCTCAGTCACTGCAACCTGCAGCGCGCTTCCATTTACAATCTTCTTCCCGTTCAGGTCGCGCAACACGTCGCCAGCCTTGAGTCCGGCGTGGCTCGCAGGCGAGCCGGGTGTTACCTGGCTGATGATGGCGCCGCTCGCGTCCGGTAGATCAAAGAAGCTTGCGTTATCGGGCGTTACATCATTCATCGTGATGCCAAGGTACCCATGGCGCACACCGCCGGTCTTGATGATGGATTCCGCAGACGCTTTTACGATCTGGGAAGGAATTGCAAATCCGGCTCCCGCAAATGACCCATTGTTCGAGATGATGAAGGTGTTGATTCCCACCAATTCTCCGTGGGCATCCACCAGGGGGCCACCGGAGTTGCCGGGATTGATCGCAGCATCCGTTTGAATGAATGCGCCGGGCTTGCGCGGATCGTTACTGTATGGATTCGGGCGGTCAACTGCGCTCACGATACCTCGAGTGACAGAAAACCGGAAGTATCCAAAAGGACTTCCGAAGGCGAGAACCGTCTGGCCCGGCTGCAGTCGTGTGGAATCGCCCCATGCGATGCTCGTCAGGTTCGTGGCTGGAATCTTGATCACAGCCAGGTCGTTGAGCTTGTCCACGCCCACGAGTTTTGCAGGAAAGACGCGACGATCATGCAGGGTTACGCGAATCTGCATCGCGCCATCGACAACGTGGTTGTTCGTCACAATGTAGCCATCGGGCGAGATGATGATGCCGCTTCCGATGCCGTGCTCCAACTGTGGGCCCTGTGTCGTGTCAGGTCCCTGCGGACCAAAAAAGAACTGGCCGAAGCCGGGCGGCAATGCATTCGGAGGTATGCCCTGATCCTGACCATTGTCCGCATTCGTATTCTGCGCGGAAACGCGCGAGGTGACTGAGACATTGACGACAGCAGGAGTTACCCGCGCCGCCACTGCTTCCACTGCATTGTCCAATGCCACCAGTGAGGAGACGCTGTTGTCATCCAACGGCGATGCGGGATTGCTGGCTGCGTGTGCCGTGCTGTGCGCAAACAGAACGATGACTGCGAACGCAGCAGTGGCAACAGCTCGTGCAGGTTTGGCTAACTTCTTTGCTCGAACCACTAATGAATTAGTTGATGCTGGCATAGCTACCTCACTCTGGGGTTGTTGGAATGGTTGTCTAAAGTTGAATCGCAAACCAGTCGCTGCGAACATACGCGATCGGATTGGAAGAGGATCTGGAGGGCAGAACGCGCAACACGAGCTGTGTTACCCTCCATTGAGCTGTCGTGCTGTTGGGTGTGTTCGTCTCGCCGTTGAATGCATGGCTTGTGCTTCGCGGAGTCTCATAGTCTGCGGACCGTTGCGACCCTGCGGAGGTTGTATCTATCTGCTCCCACGTTGTCAGCAGAATCCATGATTGTTGTTCATTTACTGCGGGCGCAAAGTTTCGTGCTTCCGCGCTTGCTAACTTGATTCGGGGCATCCTGGCCGCGTTATCAGCCAAGGTGTTTTGCGTTTGTTCCTGCGCCGTATCTACCGCAATGAACCGCGGCGCCGATGCATTTGAAACAGCGAAGGGCTTTGTCTCCGCGGTATGGAAGCTCAACGCACGCCGCTTTACAGGAGTGCTGCGTACCATCCCGGAGTTGACGTGTACTTGTGCGACGGCTGCATGTATGTGAGTTACACCCTGCGCGATGTTCGCGGACGCGGGCTGGCTGGAAACAAATGCAATTAACTGCGGACAGCTGGCGAAGCCAGTGGCAGCGATTAGAAGTCCGCAGGTGACCAGGAAAAGAGTTGCGCGCGCCGCTGCCGGATTGAATCCGCTCTTACTCCGCAGAATGCTATGTACACGCTCCACAAGTTCCGACCGGCGTTGCCACGCGCCTAATGAGAGCGCCTCGACTCTGCGCTGCAGTCCGCGCTCCGCCAGGCTTGCAAGGCACGCAGCATAGGCGCGTGGAGCGCGCGTTACGCGAATCACGCCCTCGTCGCAGGCCATCTCGCGCTCCTGGCACAGTCGGCGCTCTATCCACAGCAAGGCGGGGTTGAGCGGAAATACGATCAGGCAAATCTTCTGCAGCAGATTGGTCCAGTCGTCACGCCGGCGCAAATGCTCTGCCTCATGCAGCACAACCTGGGATAACTCTGCGTCGCTCAAACGCGATAGCAGCCACTCGGGGATAAGAATGCGCGGAGCCCAGAAGCCAATTACGCTTGGCCGTTCCAATGTTTTCGTAACGCAGATGCGAATTCTTCCGTGCCTCAGCCCTTGCAGAGCTGCTGCAAGATCTTCGTGCTCGAGTGGCGTGGCCGACTTCCATAGTGTGCGCAGGCGAACTGTGTGTACACCTAAATCCACCGCGCGATAGAGCGAAGCCACCAGCCAGATTGCCGCAATTCCTATGCTCCAGCGTGCATCCAGTTGCAGCCATGGCTTGTCGACTACAGCGCTTGTACCCTGCGCTGTTGCAATCGCCGAGGCATGGCCAAGCCGAGCCAGCAGCGGAACGAGAGGCAGGCTCGCGATTGTAGCAAATCCGGCTGCCCACACCAGCCAGCGATGCGCAGCTCCAATGCGTGGCGTTAGCCGGAGATACAGCGCCAATCCCGCAGCAATCATGGCTCCCTGCCACAGCATCGTGATCGCTGCGGTGGCAGCCTGCCGGCTCAGCGGAAGATAGCTTTCAAGAAGCAGGCTGGCTGCCCTCAGACTTGCCCCATGCATCGCATCTGCAACCGTGGCCAACTGCATGCACTATCCCTCATCCTCTTTATCGGGAGCTGCGTTTTGAATCGCATCCTTCAGGCGCTGCAACTCATCCGCTGAGATATCTTCATCCCCCAGCATCGAAAGCAATAGCCGCTCGCGCGAGTTCCCGAAGAAGCGGCTCAGCACGTGGCGAATCTCTGTCTGGCTTGCTTCCTGCTCGGCTACGCAAGGCCGGTAGACAAAGGCTCGTCCTTCCTGCCGGTGTTGCACATAGCCCTTCTGTTCCAGAATTCGAATTGTGGTCAGCACCGAGTTGTAGGCCAGTGCCTCGCCCTTCGGTATGGCGGCCACCAGGTCTGTCACGGCAGATTCGCCGCGCTTCCACAGGATCTTCATCAGCCGGAGCTCAGCCTCAGTCAGCGTGTTGGATTTCTTCGGTGGCATTTTCGATCGCTTCTTTCGTGCGGAGTGTCCGCTGTCTGATTCGCCGCACACCCTATGGACGAACAACTAAAGGATTAGTTAGCAGCGGGGAAAATATTTTGTGACTGCCGGATTTATTTCGCCTCCCAGAGCGG
>JAJXXG010000886.1 GCA_021781255.1 Acidobacteriota bacterium | reverse complement strand
AGGTGAAGGAGTTTTTCTTCGACGACGACACCTTCAACATTCAAAAGCAGCGCACGATTGAGCTGTGCGAAAAACTGAAGCCGCTGGGCCTGACCTGGAGCTGCACCTCGCGCGTCACGACCGACTATGACACCCTCAAAGCCATGAAGGAAGCCGGCTGCCGCCTGCTCATCGTAGGCTTTGAATCCGGCGATCCGCAGATCCTTAAGAACATCAAGAAGGGCGCCACCGTCGAGCGCGCGCGTGCCTTTGCCAAGGACTGCCACGATCTGGGCCTGACCATCCACGGAGACTTCATCCTCGGTCTGCCCGGCGAAACCAAGGAGTCGATCCGCAACACGATCAACTTCGCCAAGTCGCTGGATGTGGAAACCATTCAGGTTTCCATTGCGCACGCCTATCCCGGCACCGAGTTTTACGACTTCGCCAAGGCCAACAACTTCATCACCAATGAACGCATGGAAGACGGCGGCGGCCACCAGATGGCGCATATCGAATATCCCGGCCTCCCGGTTGACTACGTGATGGAGATGGTGCACCGCTTCTACGACGAGTACTATTTCCGGCCCAAGGCGGCTTTTCGCGTAATCTGGAAGGCAGTCGTCAACCGCGATATTCCGCGCCTTTATGTCGAAGCCAAGGCATTCCTCAAGCTCCGCGCGCAGCGCAACAAGATGGTGAAAGAGGCACGCAGCAACCGGGCAGATCCTCCAGCGCCAGTGGGCGCAGGCGCTTAGGGGCGCATAGGCAGATTACCTAGAGGGCGGCGCAATGCGTCCGCCCTCCTTTTCTTGCGGCTTTCGCAGAAGGACACGCAGTACACGCATGGCGCATCACCATCTAACCCCGCGGCAATACCTGATCCTGGGACTGGTCGCCCTTTGTGCCCCATTGGGCGACACCTGCCTTTCGCGCGGCATGACCCTGCTGCCCTCTATCTCGCTGGCTCATCCGGCTACGCTCATCAGCGCAGTCTTTACTCCATGGATCGCCGTTGGAATTGCGCTCTTAATCGGCTTCTTCGCAAGCTATTTGACTGCGCTCTCGTGGGCGGATCTCACCTTTGTTCTGCCGGCGACTGCGTTCGGCAACGTGATCGTCGCCTTTCTCTCGCGCTTCTGGCTGCATGAGCCTATCTCCATCCAGCGCTGGGCAGGAATCGCACTCATCACGGTCGGCGTGGGCTTCGTTGCAAATGGGCCATCGCTGACGGAACAGCCCGCTGTGCAGTCCTGCAGCAAGGATGAGCCACTCGCCGAGGCAATCGCCCAGGAGCAGTTGCGATGACGATTCTCCCGATCGCGTCTCGTCCGGGTCCGTGGACCGAAACGGCGATGATCGCAGCCATCATCCTCAGTTCAACTACGGGCGAGGTGCTTACTGCCTCGGCAATGAAGTCCATCGGCGACCTCGACGAAATCCGCGCGCGGGCCGGCATAAAGGGCGCAATCCGCGCTGTCCTCACCTGCCCCAGGTTTTTTGCTGGTGTCGGCTTTCTTGCGCTGGCGTTCTTTGCCTTGCTTTTCGCGTTGAACCACATGGATCTGAGCCTGGTGGCTCCAGCCTCTGCGTCCCTTACCCTGGTCACCAACGCCATCGCTGCCAGGTTATTCCTGCATGAGAATGTGGACCGGCGACGCTGGACCGCCGCCGTGCTGGTTTGCATCGGTGTCTACTTCCTGGCCCATTAACCGCAGTCAGGAAGCCATTCCAAGTCCCACCAGGTTTGCCGCGGCAATAATCACAAGCATCCCGGCCCACAAAAGCCGCAGCGGCCGGCCGCCAACCTCTTTCCACTCGCCCAGAGCCAGACCAACCAGCCCGCCGCACAGCACGTAGATGCTCATGTGCAGCATCCAGTTCACGTAGGACAGCCGTTGGGGTATATTGGACGCGCCCCATGCGTAGAAGAAGAACTGCAGATACCACATGATTCCACCCGTCGCTGCCAGCACAGCATTCTTCAGGAGCAAAGGCTGGGGCTGGCTCAGGTCCGCGCGCAAAGACAGTCTCTTCAGCGCCGCCAATCGGATGAAACAGTAGCTCAGGTTGATGATTGCCCCGCCGCCCATGATGCATACATAACTCGGCAATGCCGCATAGAGCGAACTCACGCCAAGGTGCAGCGCAGCCGCTTCCATCGGTTTGGCCGCATCAATCGCAAACGACATGCCCGAAGAAAAAATTCCGCACATGGCCGCCAACAGTAGACCAAGCCCAAGGTTGAACTCCTGAATCTCGCCCCTCAGTTGCATCTCCTTCTGGTGCCCGGCATAAGAGACGATCGCCACACCTACCAGCGCCACCAGCACTCCGGCAACGGTCAGAAGTCCGCCCCGTGTCGTCACCAGCATCATGCCCTGTCCGTGCAAAAGAGGCGGTGCCAGCGTGCCCACAATCAGCGTTACGCCAATGGCCACGCCAATGCCAAGCGACATCCCGAGGTGACGCATCGTGAGCCCGTAGCTCACATTGCCCACCCCCCACATCGCGCCAAACAAGGCTACCTTCAGCAGCAGGTGCGGTCCCATCGACGCATAAAAGCCGTGAAAATCCGGCAGCAGATAAAGGCTCACGCTAATAGGCAGCAGAATCCAGGAAAATATCCCGGCCACGGCCCAGGTAGTTTCCCAGGACCACTTCTTCACTTTCTCAATTGGCGCGTAAAACGACGCAGCCATTGCTGCACCCATCACGTGCCAGCCAATCCCCGCAATGACTGACGCCATTCCTTCTCCTCAACTCCCTCACTTGACCTCAACCGAGAACGCGTAACTTCCGGCAGGCAGTTCAACCGATCTGTTCGCCACGCGCACCTCCCCACTCTGCAGGAGGGGAACGCCGTCCAGACTGTATCGTGCCGCATCTGCCGCACCCACATCCAGCCGCCCTGTTGTATTTGCCGGAATCGTCACATTCCACTCCGCCGTCGATCCCTTCAACGTCCACTTCGAACGAATCACACCATACTGCGATGGGTAACTGAAATCGACGCTCCCCAGCCGCGCATCAAACACCGGATGCAGCGCCACCGTATGGAAGCCTGCGTCCAGCGGCGTGGCATCCACGCCCGCTGCGTAGCGATAAATCCAATCGGCCACCGCGCCATACGCATAGTGGTTATAGGAGTTCATGCTGGGGTCGCTCTTCATCTGGTCGCCGTTCCACCGCTCCCATGTCGTCGTAGCCCCATGTTCGATCAGATAGCCCCACGACGGATACTGCGTGTTCATCAGCAGGTGATATGCAAGATCCGCGTGTCCGGACTTCGTCAACTCCTCCAGCAGATACGGTGTCCCCAGAAAGCCCGTAGCCAGCAGTCCTCCATTAACCTCGATTTTGTCTGCCAGCTTTTGCGCGGCAGCCGCGCGCAATTTCTCCGGCAGCAGGTCCATGTGAAGCGCCAACACGTAGCCGGTCTGTGTGTCTCCGCCCTCGCTCTTGGCATTCGGATTGTTGATTTGGCCGAACGGCGAAGGACTATTGTCTGCCCCCGCCACAAACCCGTCTTCATGCACAAACTGCTTCTGAAACGCGGTGCGAATCTTTGCAAACAGCGCCGCATACTTTTGCTCATCCGCCCCGCGCCCGGTCGCACGCGCCATTTCGCGCATCAGCGTCACGTCGTAGGCCCAGTAAGCCGTCGCCACCAGCACCTGGTCCGTGCGTCCCTCCGGCGAGAGCCAGTCCCCAAACGGAATCCCCGAGTTCTTCCAGAGACCATCCGGGTTCGTCTTCTCAATCTGGTCGAGATACCTCTCCATCCCAGCCCAGTTCTGCTCAATCACGCTCGTGTCGCCCGTCTGCAGCCACGAGGTCCACGGAATAATTACGCCTGCATCGCTCCAGCCCGCACCGTAGCCCGTGTTCTCACTCGACGTTCCCGGCGCATAAATGCCGTAGAACGCCGTTTCCGCCTGCGTCCCGCGCATGTCCGCGCCAAACTTCCGCGTGAATGCCGTCAGGTCCATGTTGTAGCTGGCCGTCCGCCAGAAGACCTGCGCATCGGCCATCCAGCCCAGCCGCTCATCGCGCTGCGGACAATCGGTTGGGACGCCCACGAAGTTCGACCGCTGCCCCCACAGGATATTGCTCCACAGTTGATTGATCATCGAGCTGCCCGTCTTCAACTGCGCGGCAAACACCGCATCCGTGTGCATCACGAGAGCAGTTACAGCGTCTTTGGCCGGCGCGGCAGGCAGCCCTGTCAACTCTGCATAGCGAAAGCCGTGAAACGTGAATTGCGGCGTAAACTCCTCTTCGCCAGTACCCGCCAGAGTGAAGTCGTCCGCCGCCTTGGCCGTGCGCAAATTATCCGTGTAGAGTGTCCCGTCGTCATTCAGAATCTCCGCGAAGCGCAGCCGCACCACGGTACCCGCCGGTCCGGCAACCCGCACCCGCTCAACGCCCGCAAGGTTCTGCCCAAAGTCGTACACGTATACACCCGGCCTGGGCTCCGTCATGCGCACAGCGGACACCACGCGCTCGACTCGAATCGGCGGAAACTCCTGCGCCTCAATCTTCACTGCGGCGGGTTCAACCGTCTGCGCGGGCTTCCATCCTGCCCCGCTGAAGCCCGCCGTGGCCCACTCCGGCTCAAGGCGTCGCGCATCCTGGCTTTCGCCGTCATACAGTTCCGCGTGCAGAATGTAGGATCGGCTCGCCTGCCAGTCCGCATCCGTCCGTACCCACTCCACGCTGCCGTCTTCGTGCTCAATCCGCAACTGTGCCCGCAGCGCCGGCGGCGTCACGCCATAGTTATTCGGCTGCTGAAACCACTCCAGCGGCGTCGCATACCAGCCCGGCGCCAGCAGCGCACCCAACGCATTTTCACCCTGCTTCAGCAGCGCCGTCACATCGTAGGTCTGATACAGCACCCGCTCGCGATAGTCAGTCCATCCAGGCGCCATCTTATCCGCACTCACAGGCTTACCGTTCAGGAACATCTCGTAAGCGCCCAGCGCCGTCGCATAGAGCCGCGCAGATTTTAGGGGGGTCTTCACATCGAACTCATGCCGTAGCGCCTTCACCGAGTCAGGAATCCATGGGTGTCCAAGTGGCGGGCTCGTCGGTCCGCGTTCCTGCGTCCACTCCACCGCCGCCTTCCATCCCGCGTCATCGAAATTCTTTCCACGCCAGCCATCTACCGGGTGCTCGGCTGTCTTCCAGGATGTATCGCTCGCAAAGGTTGCCACCGAGCCATCGGCGTACTCCACCACCAGAGTCGCGATGACCGGCGGAGCGTCTTCGGTGGCCATGCCATTTGGATTGGCCACGTAATGCACCGTCTCTATCGCCAGAGAGTTCGCGCCCACTGCCAGCTTTCCTGCCACATCCGCGCGCACAAACTTCTTCCATGGCATCTGCTTCCACGCAGGCAGAGGATCTCCCGCCAGCACTTGCAGTCCGTTTACCCACGCGGATACCGTGTCCTGCCCTGTCGCATAGAGCGTGGCACGACGCACCGGCTTCGTCACCGCCACCGATGCGCGATAGGCAAACCGTTGCTCGCTTCCCTTCTCCGCCGCCACCGCCTTCGCATCCGGGTTCGCAATCCAATGCGCAGGGGCATGGCGAACCGCGGCCTCTCCTGCTGTCTCATATCCAATCCATGCCGCATGCCAGGCATCCTGCCGCAGCAGGCCCGTCTCCCACCAGGTCACATCGCTGGCTGCATAAGACTTGTGCGCCGCGTCCCACACACGCACCCGCCAGAAGTACCGAGTGCTCGCCTTGAGCGCCGGGCCGCCATACACCACGTTGAGCGACTGCGCGCTCTCCACGCGCCCGGAGTCCCACACATCGGCATAGCTCTCCTGAAGCATCTCCGCAGTCGAAGCAACCTGCACCTCATACGCCGTCTGCCGAGCC
>JAJXXG010000900.1 GCA_021781255.1 Acidobacteriota bacterium | reverse complement strand
AAAATTGCGAACAACCCTTAGCGCCCAGAACTGAGGCCTAATTGTGCTTCAAACACCGAACTGCCTCAGATGATGATCGATGTGTTTGTACATCAAAATGGCCCACTGCTGCGGTTTGAGCGGACCAAAGAATGGATGTGGGTGCTGGGTGCAGCATGCTGCTCCCTCATTGACGAAGCGATCGATCGCTGCGATGAGATCGCCGCGCTCTCGCTCGAAGTCGACTTTGATATGGTCCGCGGAAAAGAGCTCCGGCGACGAAGGTGAATTGCGACGCATGGGCTTGTCATTCCCAAAGACAAGTGGCTTAATCAGCAGGCCCATGACGTTGGCAGGGAACGGTGCCCGTTTGGGTTTGATAACGCCCATCGCCATCTCCAGGCCAGAAGTGCAGTGCGCGAGGGTTTGGGCGACGGCCATAGTGCCCCAGAGCCGCTGACTGTGAGGATCGAGCTCCATCACGCGCTGCTTTGTATCTCTCGCCAGACTTGGATCAAAGAGATTTTTAACGGTGACCGCTTTTGCGACGTGACTGTCGTGGGTCATTCCAACACCTTTCTATCCCGAGGAAACCGGCTCTAAAAGGATTACTCCTGGGAGACAGGGTTGGGCGACATCCAATCTTTCCAAATCGTCACGGTACAACGGCAAGAGCTACGGAAGGTGCGGTGGAGCACGCAGAGACAGACGATCCCAGGGGCCATCCCACTCGCAAGGCCTTCCCTTGGTGCGAAATGAGGTCAAGTCATCCGCTATTGACATGCTGACGTATGTATCGACGCCTCGGAACGTGTCGACTCCTTCCGGGCCTGAGCTGTGCCAGCAGAGTGTTGCTGTATTTGGGACGAGATAGACCGGAATCTGAGTGTTGTCCTTCTCGATGGTGTCATGCCGGATTCCCGCCTGGTCGTAAATGAAATGCGTCCTCCGCCATTCCTGCACCATCTCCGGCGTGATGTGGCCGTAATTCCGCCTGATCAACCACATGAAAGTCCAGAAGCGAGTTCCTGTCAGGTTGAGGCCGAAATGGGTGGGGTTATGGCTGCCGCTCCCATGCTGGCTCATCGCATGGTCCGGATCGTGGACGTTGTCCTCGTTGTAGCTGTCTTTCGCCTCGACATTGTTGGTGGAGACAACATAGTGGTTGCCGGTCTCATTCATATCGCCCGGAACCCGAATCGCATACCGCGCGAGACCCTTTTCATCTGCTGGAATACTTTCGATCACGAACGCCTCGTGGCGGTCGGAAACGACCCAGTTGACGCCCCGCGTGCATTTCCCAATCACGATCTTGTTTCCGGATTTGGACCGGTATTCCGGCCGGCCTATCGTAAGAAGCTCGACAGCATGCCTCGCCGAAGTCGCGAAGGCCGCCACATAGAAGTTGCCGACCTGCCAGTCCAAACCGGGTCTGCGATAACCCGAGAATGGATGCTCCAGAGTGGGGCCGAGGATTCCGACAGTGCCCCCTGAATAGCCGCTCGAGGTTACTCCGTGCATGTTCTGGGAGTGTTCGCTCCCAATTTCACCCGCGGAGTCGGTTACCGTGTAGCGGCTTGCTCGCGGGTCCGATGGGTTTGCAATAAAGGTGACGAGGTATTCCTGCGGGAAGAAGTGCTGGTCCTCGGAGCTAACATGGATGGCTTTGCCGTCCTGCGTCGCCGGGCCCAAAATGACCGCTCCGCTACAGCAGTGGATCGAGTCGTCATTCGATGCCACCGAGGCAGTCGCGGACTCTGGGGGCTTCCCCTTCAATCCGAAATAGCTGTTGATCATCAGGACTTTGTGGAAATGGCTGAGTTCACGAGGAAAAGCGGACGCGGCAAGCTCTTGAGACGCGCCGTCGGCGATGCCATGCATCATTTCGAGCGCTTCGGGAAGCAGGAACTCGTAGTATTGTTCCTGCCGGACCAGATAGGCCGTCATGGTTGCGCTGCTGCCCTGGATCGGCAATAGCTCTCTGTACCATCCTTCGTAGACCATGCGGATGAGGTCGCCTGCGCGCTCGCCGTATTGTCGTCCCATCTGGTGCCAGGAGCCGCGGAGTTCACCGAGATATCGCGCATGCGGCTCGTACGCAGGGTATCCGCGCTCGAGAAAGTATTCGTTCAACTTCCTGTTGTTGCCCGTCCATTCAGGGGGAGTTGCCGCTTCTCGATCCGCGGTTTGAGCGGGTGCGGAAAATGGAAGGCCGCGCAAGGGCTCAGGAGCCAGGACCATTGCGCCAGCCGAGGTCACTAGCTTCAGGTATTCTCTGCGAGTGAGCTCTGAACTCGCAGCGCGCCGATCGATACCGCTTGAATTCTGCTTCGATTCGTCAGAACCCATTGTTATTTGCGACCTCGATCTTGAAGGGAAAATCCTCTCGCGGGCCCGGGCGACTCAGCCCGCCAGCACGTTCATAAATCGGAACTATATCAGGATGAAGCTGCCGTTGAGCTCCGATTGCGCTTGTGAGGAATAAGTTTAGACCTTGAGAAGCGGGGATTGGCGCCAACGAACCTTGCCAGCTGGTCTCAAACAGGGCCAAATGGCTCGTGTCCAACTGGCGCTGCCGGGATGCGCTTCTTTCTATATTGCGCGCAAGAAACGGAGTGCGCGGGCGGCATGGTGTGCGCAAAGATAGGTTCCATGAGCAGCAAGACACAATTTGTCCGAAGTGATCGCGTCACACAGGCGCTTGATACCGAGGCGGCGTGGCAGCAGCTTGTGCGGCGCGATGCGGCGGCGGAGTTTTTCTATGGCGTGACGACGACTGGGGTGTTTTGCAGGCCCGGCTGCTCGAGCCGCTTGCCTCTGCGGCGGAATGTGCGGTTCTTCCGCACGGCGGAGGAGGCGCTGAAGGCAGGCTTGAGGCCCTGCATGCGCTGCAAGCCCACCGCACAGGGCAGGCCTTTGGACCTGGTTCGTGGCTATCTTGAGGCTCACGCGGATCGACGGGTTTCTTTGGATGAGCTGGGGCGCGTGGCGGAGCTGAGTCCGTTCACGGTGCAGAGGCTGTTCAAGCAGGCGATGGGCGTGAGCCCGCTGCAATATCAACGGGCGCTGCGCGCGGGCGGGCTGCGCAGGGCGCTGAAGCAGGGAGGGCGCGTGACGGATGCGATTTATGCGGCGGGGTTTGGGTCGTCGAGCCGGGCGCATGAGGGCGCGGCGCTGGGCATGACGCCGGCGCGGTTTGTAGCGGGCGGGCGCGGCGAGCAAATTCGTTTCACGACGCAGCAGACGCCTTTTGGCTGGATGGTGGTGGGCGCGACGGCGCGCGGGCTGTGCTGGCTGGCGCTGGCGGCGACGAAGGCGGAGGCTGAGGCAAGCGTGCGCGACGAGTTTCCCGCGGCGGAGATGAAGCGCGATGTGGGGTTGGGGAAGTGGGTGGAGGCTGCGGTGCGCGCGGTGACGGAGGCGCGCGGTGCGAAGGACGAGTTGCCGCTCGACTTGCGGGGCACAGCATTTCAACTGCGCGTGTGGCAAGCTCTGCGGGCGATTCCGCGCGGGGAGACGCGGAGCTACAGCGAGCTGGCACGCGAGATGGGGATGCTGAAGTCGACGCGGGCGGTGGCGCGGGCGTGCGCAACGAATCGCGTGGCGGTGGTGGTGCCGTGCCATCGCGTGGTGGGCGCGAGCGGTGCGCTGACGGGGTATCGCTGGGGCGTGGAGCGCAAGCGGGCGCTGCTTGAGGCGGAGAGAGGGAATGCAGTTTCTAGCCGCTAGTTTCCAGCCACTAGCGAGAATTCCAAGGTCTCAGAATCGAGACCTGGGGCACCCGCCAAAGTCATCAGAGCCCGACACTCGATAGGAGATGACCTGATCTGTAATGACTTGGCCTGTGGGACGAAACGCGGTCGCCGTCGAAGTAAAGACCTTCCAGCCAGCCGAAAGCTCCCAACGATTCGTACTCGTCTTTACCCCGTTTTCTTTTCGAATCAAATCCAATACAGTGGCGCTGCTTTTCACACACGCTCGTGTGCTATTGCTCCCTATCGGTCGGTCCTTCCCATCACAGCGAAAAGTGAAACTCGAATTCCCATCGTCCCAGCGGTATTCGCCATCCACCGAAATCGAGATAGTAAAAATCGGTCCCTGGAAGCTACTCTTCGAGGAATTCAATTTCCATGTACCATTCCAGTCTGGCGAGGGTACCCGGCAGCCCTGCGCAATGAACAGTGCGCAGACAACAACCCAAGCAAGCCTTTCGTTCCTCATCGATTTCGCCCTCGGCTCAGTTCGAAAATCCGTAAACCTTATACAAGAAGTACCCGACGAAACCAACGCCACCGAGATAGTACAGTGCGACACTCCACCAAAACTGAGTTGGCTTTTCGGCGCGGTAGACGGGGCCACCGCGCCCCCACAATTTCCCGGTGCACGTCCCAGCAACAGCCAGAACCAATGAGAACACCCCGAATATTAACAGTCCATACGGCGGCCTTAGATGAGAGCTCAAGTCAGGCATCAATAACATTTCCTTTCTAGATGCTTGGAGAATTTTTCAATTGTCACTGCAGCGCTGAACTTAGCATAGTTAACGGCAGCCCCACATTTGGCACTCATCCATAGACCCACCACCCCCCTCTGTAGATCCTCCATTACCGCCGGGTGCCGGGTGCCCCATCCTAAACGCGTCTTCTGCGTTTAGTGTGGGAAAGCACAAACCCACCTACCACCGTGTACTCTCGGCCTCCACGCAGAGCATGTACAACCGCACAATTCAAGCAGGGGCGCATGTTGAAACCGATCATTTCGGCGTGCCCGACGAAAATGTCTTCGCTAGCGGGGCAGGCTCAAGAGGCGGCCCCCTCGCCGGAAGGGCGGATGGGTGGAGCTGAGAGGCGGGCGGGGTCCGCGGCGGAAGTGAGCCGCTGGAGCGTGTCGTGCAGTTCGGTGCGCAGTCGATCGAGGCGGATGCCGCCAAAGTGGGGTGGGCATGCGCCGAGGCGGCGCAGGGCTCGTGCCAGCAGCGATCGGGCGCCGGCGAGGTTGCTCCGCTCAAGGTGGTGGAAGGCGGCGGCCACCTGGATGAGGGCCTGGAGGAAGTCCTTTTCGGGCTGGCGGAGGGTGAGCCAGACGGTCTCCCAGTGCTCGTGGGCGAGGAAGAACTCGCCGCGGTGGTAGCAGGCGAGTCCTTCGGCGAGCGGGCCGCGGGTCCAGTCGAGGAGTGCAGGGCCGGAGGTCTCTGGATGCGGATCGGGGATGGGTTCGGGTTTCATTGGAGCCAGAAATCTGTAAAGATAGAAGTACTATGACAGTTTTGGCTCCCGCAAAGGTATTTGCCGACCGCATCGGCCGGATTGAAGTGTCTGCAACGATGGCTGTGGCCGCCGAGGCCGCCAAGCTGCGCGCGCAGGGCGCGAGCCTGGTGGATTTTGGCGCCGGCGAGCCACACTTTTCGACTCCCCGCCATATTAAGGACGCGGCGGTAGCGGCGATTGAAGCCAATTTCACCCGCTACACCGTGGTGCCGGGCATTCCCGACGTGCGCAAGGCGATTATCGAGCGCCATGCGGCGGATTTCGGCTCGGACTATACGCTGGACGAGGCGATCTTTACGACGGGCGGCAAGCTGGCGCTGTTCAACACGATTCAGGTGCTGGTGGACCACGGCGACGAGGTGATCTTGCCGGTTCCGTACTGGGTGAGCTTCAAAGACATCATTCAGTATGCGGGCGGCAAGGTAGTGTTCCTCGAGACGAGCGAGGCGGAGAGCTTCAGGATCACGGCGGACGCGATTGAGCAGGCGATTACGCCGCGGACGAAGGCGATCATTTTGAATTCGCCATCGAACCCGGCCGGGTCGGTGGTGAGCGCGGAGGACCTGGAGCGGATTGTGCGGCTGGCGCACGAGCGCGGGATTTTCCTGCTGCTGGACGAGTGCTACGTCTACCTGAACTATG
>JAJXXG010000378.1 GCA_021781255.1 Acidobacteriota bacterium | reverse complement strand
CGATTCGACATGGAGCCGGGGGTAGACAGCTTTCAGGTGTACCGCGCACTGCGCACGGTCAACCCCAGTCCTTACATGTACTTCCTGCGTTTTACACCGGATGGACCGCTGGGCGGCGCGACGCCCCAGACTGCGAAGGCGTCAAGGAAGGCAAACGCGGCCACTGCGCATACTCTTGAACTGGCGGGCTCCTCGCCGGAATTGCTGGTCCGTGTGCATGATGGAAAGGTGGAGTACCGGCCCATCGCCGGAACACGGCCGCGCGGGGCGACAGAGAAAGAGGATCTTGCGCTCGAACACGAGATGATGCACGACGAGAAGGAGCGCGCCGAGCACGTGATGCTTGTCGATCTGGGTCGCAACGACGTGGGCCGGGTGAGCGAGTTCGGCAGCGTGAAGGTTGACCGGCTGATGTTTGTGGAGCGCTACAGCCACGTCATGCACATCGTGAGCAGCATCGAGGGGCGCCTGAAGCCGGAGCTGACTGCCGTGGATGCGCTGCGCGCCTGCTTCCCTGCCGGAACGCTCAGTGGCGCTCCCAAGGTGCGGGCCATGGAAATTATCGAAGAGCTGGAGCCGTCGCGGCGCGGCACCTATGGCGGCGCAGTGCTGTACGCAGATTTCTCAGGCAATTTGGATTCCTGTATCGCCATCCGCTCTTTGCTGACTCAGGACGGCAAAGGATACGTCCAGTCGGGTGCCGGGATTGTGGCCGATTCGGTGGCCGAGTCGGAGCACCAGGAGTCGCTCAACAAGGCGCAGGCAGTCATTCGCGCCATCGAGCAGGCGAGGGAGCTGTAAGACTTACTCCGCCCCGAAGATGTGGCGGAAGAAGTGGCCAACATTGCGAAAGAATCCGCGCTTCTTCGGGTGCGGCGAAGTGATTTTTGCCGGCGTTGCGGCTGGGGCAGAAACTGAAGCCGGGGCGATGGCTTGCGGCGCGGCAGCCGCGGGCTGGGGCATCTGGCCGGGGCTCCTGTACACCAGCGGCTCAGCTACCTGGCCCGATGCGCCAGCGGGATGCGCCGGGGAGGGCTTGGGGGTGGGCATTGGAGCGAGCCCTGCGCTTTGAGCCAGCGGAAACTCGTTGCTGCCGGGTTTTGGCTCGGGCGGACAGCCGCATGGTTCCTTCTCCTGGTCCACCACCTCTTGCACGCTGCCGTGCTGAAACATGACGCGCTGGCCCGGCTGCACTCGATAGACACTGCCGTCAAAAACGCTGGTCACGATCACATAGGGAGCATTGGCGCCAGGGTTGTCCACGCACGTGTCTCCATGCTGAGCAAGGCGCACCTTCACCTCGACCGCCCCGGGACCGCTGATGAGGATGCGAAAGTCTGGAGTTAAAAGAATATCGGCGCTGCGGCCTGTGGCAAAGCTCGCCTCGATCGCGCCATGATCCAGGGCCATCATCAGACCCGGAGTATCGCCGGCGGGCACGCTGGAGTCGGCGGCCAGCTTGACGGTGGTGGAGGCGCAAACGCGCAGGGTGCCGCGATGAGGCAGAAGCACATCCGTGGTTGCTGAACCGGATGTAACGGCGCCGCTGGCGGCAATGATGGCTTTGCCGCTTGTGACTTCGAGCGCGCCTGTGACCTTGGCGCCGCCGCCGGGATTTCGATCATCAAGCGGCACGATAGCGATGGGGCCGGACGAGACAGGAGCAACCGGAGCTGCCTCCGTCGTGGCAGCCGGCGCTGAGCTTTGCGCCGCGAGATGGAGCGCGCCGAGCGCCGCCGCAAGAGTTAAAAATCCGACCGCCCTGAAGAGCAGGACCATGCGAGGCCGGGTTGCACTTCGCGGGATGAGCATCTGGCTACATTTCCAGAAAATTGCGAATCATCTGGTGGCCACCCTCCGTAAGTACGCTCTCCGGGTGGAACTGTACGCCCTCAATGGGCAGGCGGCGGTGGCGCAGGCCCATGATAACCGAGCCATCCTGCTCACGGGTGCGCGCGGTGACGATCAGGTCGGCGGGCAGCGAATCCTCTGCAACGATCAGTGAATGATAGCGGGTGCATGTGAGCGGACTCGGTAGCCCCTTGAAGACGCCCTTGCCGTCATGCTCAACCTGACTGGTCTTGCCATGCATCAGGTGACGGGCGCGCACGACCTGGCCGCCGAAGGCTTCACCGATGGCCTGATGGCCGAGGCAGACCCCCAGGATGGGAGCCTTACCCGCCATGTGACGGATAAGTGGAACAAGAATGCCTGCCTCACCGGGCGTGCAGGGTCCGGGCGAAAGCAGGATGCGCTCGGGCTTGAGAGCCTCGACCTCCTCCACCGTCAGCTCGTCGTTGCGGCGGACCACTACCTCCGCGCCCAGTTCGCCCAGATACTGGACAAGGTTGTAAGTGAATGAATCGTAGTTATCGAGGACGAAGACCATGGTGAAGTCCAGTGTAGCGTAGGGGGCAAGGTCCATGAATGAGTACAGACCGGTTACATCCCTGACAGACCAGAATTGATAAACTCTAAGCGTTTCCGAGGAGCTCATGCATAAAGCACGTTTTGAGAGGAGCAGAATCAACTTTCCATCAATCTGCGTGAGGTGTGGAATCGCAAACCCTATGCGGAGGTTTCAACTGGTGCTACCGTACCGTGCTTGGTGGCGATCCAACCCGGCTATTAGTTCGCCAGTCTGTACGAAATGCTTCATCATTTTGGGAATGCAGGAATGGGCATCTGTGGTATTGATGCTGGGAGCGGTGCTGGCAAGCACCCTTTACGTTTCGAAGTGCGGCATAGTATTCATCATCTGGACCCAGCGGAGGCTCTTTCATACTGTTCCGGAGTGGCTCGTGTCCTATTGGTTCGTAGAGATATTCGTCTGCATTGTGGTTCTCAGTGCCGGTTGGTTCTTTGGAAACTTCAGGGATCGTTTCCTGCGACGCAATCACTTGAAGGTGGCGATCACCGATTATCAGAACGACTGGGTGGAATTCACCGTTAGCGATACCTCATATTTCGAAGAACTTGAGAATCAATCTGAGATCTTCTCCTAGTCCTAGAAGGATGTCCCGGTAGACTCAGCCAGGTTCTTGCCCGCCGGTTGCATGCAGGCTCCGCATCTGAAAGACTGGCCATGGTGCGCAACGATGGTTCTCCATTTTCTGATCAAGGGACGTGTACAGGGCGTTGGCTTCAGGTGGTTTGTGCATCGCGAGGCCAGTGAACTGGACCTGCGCGGCTGGGTGCGCAACACCGAAGATGGCGATGTGGAGGTTGTGGCTGCGGGCGATCTGGCCGACCTGGCTGAGTTGCGAGCCAGCCTGCGCAGCGGGCCACGCGGCAGCCGCGTGGATCAGGTGATTGAGCACTATCTTGACGAGAGCGAAGCCGCCGAGCTCAGTTCGTTCCGCATTGATGGGGCTTGGTAAGGGCAGCGGTCACTGGACTGGCCATCCTCGCATGCGTGAATTCCAACACAATTTCAGAATGCTGCTCCCTATTCCCTTTTCCCTATTCGCTGTTCCTCGTCCCCTGTAGCCTATAATTTGTAAGGAAGCTGACCAGCCTGCCACTTCCCTTTCCTTCCATCCAGTCAAGGCAAAGTTTGAAACAGGATTCAGGAGCGAGCGGACGCATGCCCGAGAAGCACAAGCAGATCAACGTGGACGCCCTTAAGGCGCTGGTGCGCACGGTGCCCGATTTCCCCAAGCCGGGAATTCTCTTCTACGACATCACCACGCTGCTGAAGGATAAGACCGGCTTCGCGCAGCTCATCGATGCGCTGGCGGCATACTATATCGAGCGCAAGATCGACCTGGTGCTGGGCATCGAGGCGCGTGGATTCATTTTCGGGCCGGCGCTGGCCTACCGGCTGAATGCAGGCTTTGTGCCGGTGCGCAAGCCGCGCAAGCTGCCCGCTGAAGTGGCGCGCGTAACCTATGACCTGGAGTACGGTACAGACACGCTGGAGATTCACCTGGATGCGATTGCGCCGGGCCAGCGCGTGGTGCTGGTGGACGACCTGCTGGCCACTGGCGGCACCATGCAGGCCACAGTGCAACTGGTGAAGCAGCTCGGCGGCGAGATTGCCGGACTCGCATTTGCCGTTGAATTGGACTTCCTCAAGGGCCGCGATCGTTTCCCGGAGTACGACGTCTTCAGCCTGTTGCACTACAACGAGTAGTGCGCTGGAGGATCGCTCCCGCAATCTGCCCGCGCATTCTGCAGCGATCAGGATTTCTCTTCCTCGGCGCCCGCGATTGAGGCGGCTTCATCTGCCTTGTCCTGCAGCATCTGAGCATCGGCAAAGCGATAACCCACATACACATCTGTGAGCAGGTAAACGGGATTCGAGGGATCGTCCTCGATCTTCTTGCGCAACTGCCGGACAAACGTGCGCAGATATTCCACTTCTTCGCGGCAGTTTGCGCCCCACACGGCAGTGAGCAGCCGGGCATAGGTCACCACGCGCCCGGCGCGGCTCATGAGACAGTGAAGGATTTCATATTCCTTGCGCGTCAGATGCACGGGCTGGCCGCGTTTGGTCACGACGCGACGCACCGGCGTAAGGCAAATCTCGCCAATCTCGATGGGCGCATCCTCGGCGCGCACCGGAGCGTGGACACGGCGGTGCGCGGTGCGAATGCGCGCAATGAGCTCGCGAATGCTGAACGGCTTGGTGATGTAATCATCGGCGCCCAGTTCGAGCGCTTCGACTTTTTCTTCCTCGCCTTCACGCACGGTGACCATCATGACCGGCAATCGCGGCGCAAAAGCGCGGATGCGACGCAGCGTCTCAATGCCTCCAATACCCGGCATGTTGATGTCGAGCAGAACAACATCGCAGGCGCCGGCTTGAAGGAGTTGTAATGCCTCTTCGCCGCGCGAAGCCTCCGTGACCTGAAAGCCAAGTTCGGCGAGGGGGGGCCGCAGCGCTCTGCGAATGGCTGCTTCGTCGTCAACGATAAGAACACGAATGGCGGGCTGGTTCATCGGGATTTCCTCTTTTGCTCCGGTGCGGGAATGGCCGCATAGAAGGTTGTGCCCTCATGCTCGTCGCTGGTGACCCAGACATAGCCGCCGTGAATCACTGCCGCGCGCTTGGCAACCGAGAGCCCGATGCCCGTGCCTGCGGCCCGATTGGACGAGGTGGAAGAACGATAGTAGCGGTCAAAGATGCGCTCGCGGTCAGCGATGGGAATGACCGGGCCATAGCTGTGCACGGAAAAAATCACTTCGGCTTTCACCTGTTCGGCGCGAATGGTAATCGTGGTGCCATAGATTGAGTACTTGCAGGCATTATCAATGTACTGGGTGAGCAGCATGCTCATCAGCTGACGATCGCAGAGAAGTACGAGGTTTTCGTCGGACAGGTCAATGGCCACTTTCATGCTTGCAAGTCGGTCCCTGAGGCTGGCGACGACTTCATCAATAAGCGCGCCAACGGCCACAGAAGCAGCATGGATGGCGACCTCGCCGGCATCGAGGCGGGCGGTAGTCAGCAGGCGCGTTGTCAGGTCATTGAGCAGACCTGCCTGCTCGTCAATGAGCGAAACAAGTTCGGCCTGCGCGGGCGACAAATGGCCCATCTCGCCCAGACCCGTTGAGGCAGCGCGAATGGCTGTCAGCGGCGTCTTATAGGCGTGTGCCAGGCTGTCGAGCACCGTGGAGCGCAACTGCTCCGTGAGGCGCTCTGTTTCGATTCGGCTTTCATTGGCGAAAGCGCGGTAGCGATCGAAGGTGATGGCAATCAGCGACGCAATCGCGTTGTTGGTAAGAGGGCTGGTGTCTCCCCGCACCACAAGGCTGCCGATGGGAACCGTGCCCAGGCGCACGACGCGGCGGGCAACCCCTGTTTCGGCATCGTCGTCCGACGTCTCGAAGTAGTAGACATTCTGCGCCAGTTCGCGCGGGTCCTCGTTCCAAAAGCCCGCCTG
>JAJXXG010001130.1 GCA_021781255.1 Acidobacteriota bacterium | reverse complement strand
GGCTCGGACGTATGGCGAGCGCAAGCAGAATTTCACAGGGCAGCACTTCTGGGCGCGCGGCTATTTCGTGTCGACGGTGGGACGCGATGAGGCGCAGATACGGGAATACATCCGCAACCAAGAGGCAGAGGACAAGCGTCTGGACCAACTGCAGATGTGGAACTAGCCGCCGAAAGGCGGCCACAATCACGTCGGGGCCGCGTTAGCGACCCCGCTCAAGCCGCTTTGAGCGGCTCACAACGTAAAGCCCCCAGCTCTCCGAATCGTTGCTAATCAGCTCCAAGTCAGGTATATGGGTTAGTTTGAAGCGACTTGGCGAAGTGAGAGAATCAGGCAAATGGGATTGCGTCTTTCAACCTGTGACGCAGGATGAGGATACATCGACGAGCACAATGAAGGGAGGAGTGTCATGCTATTTCTGGTTGACGTGCTCATTGGCGCCGCAATCCTAGGCAGTGTTTGCCTTGGATGCAGCTACCATCTTGGATGGAAACACGGCTGGAACCGCGGATTCGCAGAAGGAGTCAGCGACTCTCCAGCCAGACTAAGTTGCAATAAGCAGCCTCTGGCACACTCGATTCTGCGTGTTCCCTACGTACTTGGGTGGCATCACGGATGGGATTACGGATTCCGGGCAGGCGATCGTAAACGAACCGCGATGCAGTCCATGAACCATGACCCAGACCACTAGTACGTAAGAGTCCGCTTCTGCTTTCGATTACCCACATGTCTGCCGTAAACATTGATCGATGATGGCCACTTTTATTAGGTCTAAAATGGAGTACTCACGATGCGCGCTGTGGTGATGGCCGACTGTTGGCATGAAGGATCCGAAGGTGGTTCGTGCCATGCAGCGCCGGGACTTTTCGGAATATCGAGAATGGATCGACAATGAGATGGTGGGATGCGAGTTGGATGACATCCGGCATCGAAAGCGGCTGCAGCATTTGCTGGAGCACCTTTCGGACAGAGTTGGATCGACCACGCCTAGGGCTTCGCAGGATTGAGCGAACACGAAGGCTGCTTATCGATTCTTCTCGAACCAGTGGATCAGCAAGCGAACACTCTCGCTGGACACCTCAGGGCGACACGGGAAAGCTTCGCCGACCGAGATGCGACGGTGTTGGTGCTGCGTGAGACGAGGTAGTTCTCGCACAAGCATGAGCATACGGAACAGATCAGGATTCAGAAGAAGACTCCTGCCGGCCCTCCGGGAAGGCCGGGACGTCCCCGCTTTCACTCCAGTTGCGGCATTCTTATGCACTCCAGCTTGGTCACGACTAGTCGATGGCCTGCCATTTGGGCAGGCGGCGGTGAAGTTCTGGACACGCAGTTTCATGGTGCCAACGCATTGAAAAGGAGGATCAATCCGACGCACGTGCCCATCGAGCGGAAATAGAGTATCCGTTGGCTGGAGAATATGCATCAATCCAGTCAGTTGCTCGGCAAGCCGACTCGGTGTGTGCACATCGGAGATCGGGAAAGCGATTTCTATGAGTTGTTTTCGCTTGCACGAGAGCAGGCAACGCGTTTCCTGGTGCGAAGTTGTGTAGTCCGATTGCCTAGAGATGGACAGACCACCTATGTCTGTGCTGACGGCGCGGCTGGACGAGGAGATCAAGCAGTGGCGCGAGCGTCCGCTGGAGAAGGCCTATCCCTACCTGGTGGTGGATGCCGCTACGAGAAAGTGCGGCGGGGCGGAGCGGTCGTCAGCCAGGGAGTGCTGATTGTGGTGGGCATTGGGGAGGACGGCTACCGGGAAGTGTTGGGAGCATGGATAGCAGACTCGGAGTCGGAAGCCAGCTGGGGCGTGGTGTTCGGAGAACTGAAGCAGCGCGGACTGCGTGGAGTGCGGTACGTGGTCAGCGATGACCATGCCGGGATGCTGCGGGCGATCGGGCGGCATTTTCAGGGAGTGGTGTGGCAGCGCTGCCAAGTGCATTTTCTGCGCAATGCACTGAGCCTGTGCGGCGCGCAGCAGCGGGGACCAGTAGTACGGCTGCTGAAGGCCGTCACCGAATCGCCGGCGCGGGCGGCCATGCGGCAGGCGATCGCGGAACTGGAGAGGAAGGCGGCGAAAGTAGTGCGGCTTTCGGAAGAACATGGCGAAGAGACCCTGGGTGTTTACGCACTGCCGGAGGAGTATCGTCGGCGCATGAAGAGCACCAACATGCTTAAGAGGCAGAATCAAGAGCTGAAACGAAGGACCCGCCTGGTTCGGGTGTTCCCCAATGAGCAGTCGTGTCTGCGGCTGGTCTGTGGGATGCTGATGGAAACCAATCAGGAGTGGCTGGAGCGGCTTTACCGGCGCATGGACACCGGGCAGCCGCTGATCGAGGAGACCGCTGCGCCCGACATCGCATGAGTGCCTGCTCGCTTCGGGCTACGCCCTTCGCTTGCCGGCACTCAGTCAACCAGAAAACTCAAACTCTGAGGAGCACCAATCTACAGAAGACTTCGGACTTGACGAGAGACTGGTCTAAGAGATGCAATATTTCTTGCGATACGTCATGAGAGCGACGGCGACAAGGCATGCAAGCAGCACACTCGACTGAATCGCATCGAATATTGAAATAAAGAGGAAACTCAGGGTCCAGCTAATAACCATCCAGGCAACTGTGTCCTCTGGATTGCTAAAACTCTCAGTGAGCTTGGTCAGCACCCTGGACCGACAGGCAGCTTCAACCTCAAGGACTCTGGGATCAACATCTTCGTGATTGCGAATGCGGGACATCATTGTATTGTTACCTCCCCTATTTGGTTAACGTCTCTGACTCTGAACATCGTTGAAATCATTTAACAGACCACTGTTTCGTAAACCGCATTCGTTCGATACATCACCAGTGGTTCCGAATTCCTCGGTTGTCTCTTTTTACTCCCAGGATCTGAAGAGCACGAGCCTATCGCTTCAGCGCTTTCATGTGTATACATGGGCCTGAATAAATCGCCATTTAGTACAGCCTCCACTGCTTCCTGAACTTGGAAATAGCAATTTCAGTGCCATTAAACAATGGCCGGAACAATCGAGGTTACGTTGTTGATTTCCTTATCGTTACCCAGAGACGTTCTCTTGACAGGCGGACCTTGCAATTGTCCGATTTCTGGACATTGCTGACATTTTTCGAGCAGAATACCGACCAGACTGATGACCTAATGGTATGGACCCGCCTCGTAGAGGTGAGTTGGTAGGCTCGCTACGAGGAGGGCAGACCATGACGAAGGCAACGACGATTGGGTTGGATATTGCGAAGCAGGTGTTTCAGGTACACGGAGCGGACAAGTCTGGGCGTGCTGTGGTGCGCCGGAAGTTGAGGCGGAACGAAGTGGCCCGTTTCTTCTCGGAACAACCGCCGTGCCTGGTAGGGATCGAAGCTAGCGGTAGCGCACACTTCTGGGCGCGGGTACTGGGCGGCCTGGGACATAGGGTTCGGCTGATGGCGCCACAGTTCGTGAAGCCTTACGTGAAGTCGCAGAAGAACGACGCCAACGATGCCGAGGCGATTTGTGAAGCCGTGACCCGGCCCAACATGAGGTTTGTTCCACAGAAGTCCGTAGAGCAGCAAGACCTTCAGTGCCTCCATCGGGTTCGCAGCCGCCTGGTCGCGTGCCGCACGCAGCTAATCAACCAGATCCGCGGTCTTCTGGCTGAGTACGGTATCATCTTGCCGCAACACCCAGGGCAAGTGCGCAGCGGCTTGCCAGCGGTCCTGGAAGGCGCCGAGAATCAACTGACAGGCTTTGGCCGGGAGCTGTTTCAGAGCCTCTATGAGGAGCTGGCGCAACTGGACGAGAAGATCGCCGCTGCCGACGGCCGTATTCAGATTGCATTCCAGAGCACTCCGGACTGTCGACGTATCGCCGCGGTCGAAGGTGTGGGACCACTGATCGCGACGGCGATTGTCGCCGCCATCAGCAACGGGCATGCCTTTGAAAATTGCCGTCAGTTCTCAGCATGGCTTGGGCTGGTTCCGCGGCAGAACTCCAGCGGCGGAAAGAGCCGGCTGCTGGGGATCAGCAAGCGCGGCGATCCATATCTGAGAACTTTGCTAATCCATGGGGCGCGGTCCGTTGTCTATCGAGCAAAAACCAAGTCTGACAAGAGGAGCCTCTGGATCAACGACAAGCAGCAGAGGCTCGGAACGTCGAAGCCTTGTGTGGCCGTCGCCAACAAGAACGCACGCATCATCTGGTCACTGATCGCTCGCGAGCAGGAGTACCGGCGCGCCGCGTAGGACAGAAGCCACGTACGCAAAAGAACTTTCCTAATGAGATGCTTGAGCTGCCAACGATGGCGCAACTGGTGAGACCAGCTTCTTCAGAACCTGCCGGGGGCAGGGCCATTCAAGGCCGATGACCTGATAAGGAGAAGAAGCGCAGATTCCATTACGGCCAGTGTGGAGTGCCCCTCTACACAAGAAAAGGCCGGATATAAGTGCGCGTCTCTATCCCGTCGCTCCATTGAAGAAAGCTCTTGCATACGAGGCGGGTCCATATATGCCCCGCGGAAACTTGAGCCAAAAGCAATTGGAAGTTCCTAATGGATACTCTTGAAGCGTGTTTTCGGATTTACGAAAGTGCGCTACCAAGGGTTGAAGAACCATGAATGGCTATGCGCAGCCTTTGGTGCGACGTAAATTAGACGCCCGCCCAGGACTTTCGCTTGACTTTAAAAACCTCGCGACTCTATAGTCCAAAATATCTGGTGTTCGGGAAGGCGGTGAGAGTCCGCCACTACCCCGTAACTGTAAGCACCGAGAACTGAGCAGGGACGACCCAGCCACTGGAAGCACTGCTTCCGGGAAGGCGCTCAAAGTTCGATTAAGGTGCAAGTCAGGAGACCGGCCAGATCATTTCCGGGCGAATCCAGCTTCGATGGGAGAGTTGGAGAGCATTCCTGGCGGTCCATTTACCGCATTGAAAGCTGCCTGAGCATCCCGCTTCGCCGCGACAGTTCTATGTTCGCGTAGGGGCTGTATATGCAGGAACCGCACCGAGACCGGGTGACGCTCGTGTTGGGAGGCGTGCGCAGCGGAAAGAGCCGCTTTGCGCTCGAGATCGCTTCCAGCGCGCAATGCGTGACATTCATCGCAACGGCTCGCGCCTCCGATGATGAGATGCGTCGCAAGATCGAGCGCCACCAGAGCGAAAGACCGGCGCATTGGCGCACGCGCGAAGAGCCACTCCAACTGGCAGAAGCGATTTTGTCTGAGCAGGCCGCAAGTGAAATCACGATCGTCGATTGCCTCACGCTGTTCGCGGCGAATCTAATGGAAGCCTATGGCGAAGACGGAGCTGCGCTCGACGCCGCAATCGACACGCTCTGTTCGACACTGCACAGACCCAATCGCCGAATCGTGCTGGTTTCAAATGAAGTTGGGAGCGGTATCGTTCCCGAGTATGCGGCGGGACGGCAGTTTCGCGACTTGCTTGGTGAGATAAATCAACGCGTCGCGGCTGTAGCAGACAACGTGGTGCTCATGATCGCCGGTCTGCCTCTGCCGATCAAGGGCAGGCTCGAGGGCCGGCCATGAACGGCGTTCTTGTCGCCGGCCCGGCAAGTGGAGTGGGCAAGACAACGATCTCGCTGGCTATCGCCGCGGGTCTGCGCACTCGGGGACTACGCGTCCAGGCCTTCAAGTGTGGTCCAGACTTTCTTGACACGGGACACTTGACCGCTGTGACCGGTCGTCCCGCGCTTAATTTGGATGGCTGGATGCTCAACCGTGAAGAGATCTGCGAGGCGTTTAGTGAAGCCACCGCCGATGCGGACTTTGCCTTGGTCGAAGGCATGATGGGCCTCTTCGACGGCATCTCCGGAGAAGGCGAAAAAGGCAGCGCGGCCGAGATTGCGAAGATCCTCTCAGTGCCGGTGATTCTCGTAGTGGATGCT
>JAJXXG010001110.1 GCA_021781255.1 Acidobacteriota bacterium | reverse complement strand
ACTGGCAGACGCAGCGGACTCAAAATCCGCCGACCCTTGCGGTCATGGGGGTTCGACCCCCCCTCCCGGCACCATAAAATCAATAACTTACACGACACGCTTCATCTGCAGTGATTCTGCCCACAGCTCTGGTGATACTTATGGTGATACTTTGTTCCGGAGTCAATCGGGTGGACAAAGATGCCCAGGAAAAGCCAACAGCGAGTCACGGGAGTATGGGAGAAGGTCCCGGGTAGCGGAGTATGGTGGATTCGCTATCGGGTAGACGGCCAGCTCAAGCGGGAGAAGGTGGGGCGGAAGAGCGACGCGATTGCGCTGTATCAGCAGCGCAAGTCTGACGTCCGGGCGGGCAAGAAGCTTCCTTCCAACTTGCGCAGTGCCGGAATCAGATTCAAGGAACTCGCGGACGCCATCCTCGCGTACAGTTCCTCCCACCATAAGGACACGAAGAACATCAGAATACGGCTTGCCCGGCTCTCCACCGAGTTCGCTAACCGCGAAGCGGACAAGATCAAGCCGGAGGAAATCGACGCCTGGCTGACTGCGAACTGCAGGACGCCTGCCACTGCGAACCGATACCGGGCCGTGTTCAGCCTGGTGTTTCGAGAAGCGCTTCGCAATGGAAAAGTCACGAGCAACCCGGCACGCCTGGTCAGGCAGCGCCATGAAGAGAATGGCGTGATCCGCTGGCTCGCAGACGATGAGGAGCAGCGTCTTCGCGCGGTCCTTTGTAAGGAGTATCCCAAGCATTTGCCGGAGTTGGAAATCGCCTTGGGAACAGGGATGCGCTTGAGCGAGCAATACGGACTGCAATGGGATGCCGTCGATCTAAAACGCAAAGAAATCCGATTGAGACGAACCAAGAACTATTCAGGCAGAACGATTCCGATGAATCGTGAGGTCTTCAATTCATTCGGCCAGCTGCGCAAGGCTGCAAAGGATCGGGAGGGTGCAGTGTTCTCAATCAACAATCCACGAAAATGGTTCGCAAGTGCGCTGAAGAAGGCGGAGGTCAGGAACTTCCGCTGGCACGACTGCCGTCATCATTTCTGTTCCAAGCTCGCTATGAAGGGCGTGAACCTGAAAGTGATCCAGACTTTGGCCGGCCATAAGACCATCGCGATTACTGCCCGCTATGCGCACTTAGATGACGCATCGCTGAGAGCGGCCGTGGACCTGTTGAGTGGGCATTGAGGCCGGTAGCGCTCCCGGCCTCAAATGGTTAAGCTGCCACCGAGATTGGGTCGAAATGGTCAGCTCTTGCGAACCGAACCAGTTCACTATGAGGGATCAATACCCGTCCACCAATCCGTCTCGTGGCCAACTGTTTGTTAGCGATCAGGTAGTCCAGCGCCCGCACGCTGATTCCGAGCATCCACGCTGATTCTTCCCTAGGATGGAGGAGCCGTTGCGCCTCCGGTTTGTGGAGGAGCCGTGGCCCCTCCGTTTGTTCCTCTTTCTGTTTCAAACAATTCTCCGAAATCAAGAATTGCCGACATGGCCTCATGTTGTTGAGTGTTCGCTGAAAAGTCCGGCTTGACTCAGCGATTCTGGAGGGAGCCGACTCCGTTGACGAAAAAGGGCTCCGGCCGTGTGTAGTGCAGTTTATGTGGAGTGCGCGAGGTTGTCTGTGACGAGGCGATGAGACGAATCACTTAGGTAACCCCGAGCTGTCTCGAATACGAGCCGGAAGGGAATCTTGAGAGTCAGCAGTCAAACACAGGGAACTCGAGCAGGCTAATCTGTGCTAGGAGAGGCCGCTTAACTTGAACATTGAAACGTAGGGGGCCGTGTTGAGAATCCCCCTCTCTCCGCCAGGTTTCTTGCCAACTCCTTGATTCCAGACATAAATCTAAATGATTGAGTATCTTGCCGCGATTCTCATGAGTCGCATTTGTCGCATTAATTAGCATCTTTAGCCCAAATTCTCCCGAAAAACTATAGCAAGGCGGATTTACTATAGCACGGAGATTGCTCAGATCAGGGGATCAAGCACTCGCTCCGAATCTGGTTCAGGGATCGCGAGCGTGTTCGCCCATCGTCTTTCGACATGCTTTCCTTGCTGAGTGTGAGTCGAAACCCGCCTGCGCCCTTTTGTCACGCATTAAACGACGATTCAATTCAAGGCTCGCGGCATGCAAAGCTCCGTACATGCGGTGCCCAGTTGGACAGAAAACCGCGAGCGCTGCAATCCCTTTGCAATATCAGCACGCACACTTTTCGCACACCCGCCGACACGCAGAATCTTGAGACGCACAGTGGTTCGAATCTGGCTCGCTGATGCCGGATCAGCATATCGGAAATTGAACCGCCGGGGACCACCGATATAGAGTCAAGCACTTACCTATAAAATATGCCCGCACGGAAGCACCTCAGTCTGGTCATCTAAAACATTGATTTGACGCATTTGTGTTCGCGCGACATGGCACAGTCTACGGCACACCTGATTCCAGGCCTCAGAACGTTGGAGTCAGAGGGAATCTGCCGAACCGCACGCCAGGTGTGCCTCTACAGATCCCCAGCGGACACTTGTACAGCTAGGCCGTTTCCCGTCAACTTGATGCATGTTGACAAAATTCTGGACTGGACGAGCGATTTGGCGTCAGCTGAGAAAAGAACGTGCGACTTCGCCTATTCGCTATGCGGACTCCGGCTTGCGAAATATCGTCGATTGTCGTGACGAAAGAGTGGCCTGCCCGATATTTTGTACCAGTGGAAGAGTTAGTGTAGCGCAACTGGTGAGGAGACCGGGTTTTCTGTACCAAGCGTATTGTTAGTCTTCGGCAGGTTTATGTTGCAGTGAGTCCATGGCTAGCCGCGTACTCACTGGCAAATTCGCTCGGTGTTCGGTTCTCGAGAGCCCTGTGAGGACGACTCTCATTGTATTCCAGACGCCAAGCTTCGATGAGCTGTTTTGCCTCGACCAGGTTTTCGAACCAGTGGACATTCAGGCACTCGTCCCTAAAGGTGCCGTTGAACGATTCGACGAAGGCGTTGTCTGTCGGCTTTCCTGGCCGGGAGAAGTCGATCTTCACACCGTT
Organism: Acidobacteriota bacterium; assembly: GCA_021781255.1. The sequence continues at coordinate 2,851 of JAJXXG010001110.1, read as the reverse complement.
CTGGTAAGCCCATAAGTCCATGGCTTGACCGCTGAATTCACTGCCGTTATCGCAGAACAGCAGCTTTGGTGTTCTGCCTTGCTGCTTCAGCTTGTTCATGGTTCGCACCACGTCTTCTCCTCGTAGACTCTGTCCTGCTTCGATGGCCACGCTTTCCCGGGTAAATACATCTACCACGGTCAGCGATCTGAACCGACGACCGTCCTGCAGCTGATCAGCCACGAAATCGATGCTCCAAGCCTGGTTCGGTGCAGTTGGATGGAACCGCTCTTTTCGATGCCGCACTGCCTTGCGTCGCTTCTGGGGCCGTCTTTTCAAGGCAAGCCCTTCTTCCTTGTACAGCCGATAAACCAGGTGCTTGCCCACTTGCCAGCCCTCGCGGCGCAACAGGACCAGGATCTTCCGGTAACCATAGCGGACTCGACTTTGTGCGATCTCACGGATTCGTGCACGTAGTTCAGGCCACTCGTTGTGATGGCTCTTGTAGCGATAGGTGCCGCGACCGATATGCAACACTCGACAAGCATGGCGTTCGCTGGCCCGGTAGTGGTCACAGAGATAGTTGACCAACGGCCGGCGCCGCGACGGCTTTACCACTTTTTTCGCAGCACATCCTGAAGCATCGTCTTGTCCAGACTAAGCTCAGCAACCAACTGCTTCAGGCGGCCGTTCTCATCCTGAAGCAGCTTCATCTCCCGGACCTGGTCTGACTCCAGGCCCACGTATTGCTTTTTCCATCGATAGAACGTCTGTTCGCTGATTCCGGCCTTCCGAATCACTTCCGCCACGGGTACCCCTACCTCGGCCTGCTTCAACACTCCGACCATCTGCTCCACAGAAAACCGCTTCTTCTTCATCTGCCATTTCCTCCGCCTGCAAAGGCTCGGCTATGGCCGAAGACTAACATTTCAATTGGTCCAATTTCTCCGGAGCCTGTCAACTGGCAAAGGTGTTATTTGCCAGTCGCAGTAGTAGGGGGTGTGGGAAAGTGGGAAGCGTTTTTTGCTTTCCACGTTTCCATGCCCCTGCAAAGTTTCAGTCTGCCAAGCTGCCGGTGCTGGAGGTCGGTAGCCCAACGAAGAATGCGGCCTTTCCGTGTTGTAGTAGATGCGCCATCTTTCAGCCAGCACCCGCACCTCTTTCAGTGAATAGAAGATTTCCCCGTTCAAGAACTCATCGCGCAGCTTGGAGTTGAAACTCTCACAATAGCCGTTCTCCCACGGAGAGCCGGGTTCGATGTAAAGGGTCTTGGCTCCGGTCTTGGCCAGCCACTTGCGCAGTTCCCTGGCAACGAATTCTGGGCCATAGCACCACGGGAACGGGAAGTTGGACCGAGAAGGGTGGCATGCCAATGCCGGGGCAAGCGCCATGGAACGTGGGGCAGGCCAAGATTCTTCGCCTTGGGTTGAATTTTCTTGGTCATGATGGTCGCGTACTGCCGTGGGCCCTTGACTCGCTTGCTGGGAAAGACCCAATCGTCAGGCGATGCATCCGGCCGCTTGGCGAGATACTTTCGCAGCCGCTCCATATCCTCCGCGGTAAGCGGGATCGGCCGATTACTGCGATGAAACTTCGGCGTGTGAATGCGGCTGTTATTCACTACTTCCACGATCCAGATGCATTTACGCTCAAAGTCGATTGATCTTTCGCTCCCTTGTCACCGGCCTCGACTGAAGGCGTTACTGTGGCACTGATTCGTCGCCCGGAGTTTGGGCGTCCACCTTGCGCGCTGCCTGCACTTGCTCGATGTTAGCCTCTGCCCATCCGCAAATTCCCTCGACCAGGTTGCACAGAGACCGCCCAAGGGCCGTCAGCGAGTATTCCACCTTGGGTGGAACGCTGGCATAGATTCGGCGCTTTACAATTCCGTCCCAATGCGGCCCTTCGCCGTACTTTGTTTCCGGATCATAGTGCAGATATGACGTGTGGCCGTTGGGGCAGCGTTTTGTGTATTCCGTGAGGTCGCCATTGCAGCCCCATCCAGAATTTGGATCGGATCGAACGTCATCTGGATCAAATGGCCAAGGAGCTGCACCGGGCCGAGGTTGATTGCGCATTTTGCTGGAAATCGCCGAGCATATTCGAGGCAGGAGTTTTGGATTTCTTCGTATTCGATTTCTTGTAATATGGGCGCATAGTTTTCGATGATTTCCAAGTCTGCATCATGATTCGGTGGAAAGATATTAAAGGGCGGAGTCCCCGTTGGCAGTGAACAAGGTGTCCAATCTCGAGATTGACAGCCACACTGCGCCGAGAGATGCGCAAGAGTTGCACGATACGCAGCTCGCCATGCGTCTCTCGCTGTTTGTTGGCTTTGCCATGCTGATCGGCAAGACGGCTGCCTACGCCATGACCCACTCGGCCGCCATCCTCTCTGACGCCGCTGAATCCGTCATTCATGTGATTGCGGTGGGCTTTGCAAGCTTCAGTCTTCGTCTCAGCACAAGGCCGGCCTCCAGCCACTTTCACTACGGCTACGAGCGCATCACATTTTTCTCTGCCGGTTTTGAAGGCGCCTTGATCATCGTGGCCGCGGTTGCGATTCTCGCAGAGTCGATCCGTGATTGGATGGCCGGGATTCATTTGCAGCGGCTCGGGTCGGGAGTCGCGGTGATCCTGATCGCTGCAGTTCTCAATGCCGGGCTCGGTTATTACCTCATCCGTACAGGACGCCGGACAAACTCCCTGATCCTCGAAGCCAACGGCAAGCACGTCCTCACCGATAGTTGGACAAGCTTTGGCGTTGTGGGCGGACTGGCGCTGGTCCTGATGACGCACTGGAAGCCATTCGATCCCCTGGTCGCGATCATCGTCGCTGCCAATATTCTGTGGTCAGGTGGCCATCTGGTCT
>JAJXXG010000361.1 GCA_021781255.1 Acidobacteriota bacterium | reverse complement strand
CGGAAGGAAACCACTCTTGGCTAGACCTCAAGAACTTCAGCACGAAAGAAGTTCTTGACCGCGGGTATGCTTCGGGGAACACATGCGGTAAAGTCACAGCCTCGCCACAGCCCGGACAAGTAGTCTTGTTCGTCAGGCCGCTCACGTTCTGGGAGAAGATGAAGCAATAGCGCAGCTCACCCGATCCACTCAGCAGGTCGTCCCTCCGGGGGCGTCCTAGCTGTCTGTGGCAGGCCTCAGCTCCGTGTCCAGGCCGGCATCCTCAGAGCTGCGCTGCCTACGGCATCGGGAGTACGCTGCGACACATTACCCCGGAACGGGTGATGTGCGAAATCAGAGTCCGAGTCCCAGTTCGTGCTTCGGCGCGATCTCCTGATGCGGCGGTTGAATCGCCTGCTCCTGTTTGGGCTGGGGCGTGTGAGCGCTTTCGCGTGAGACTTCGCGGCCCAGCGCGGCGGGTACCCACGAAAACAAATCCTTGAACTTATCGCAAAATCCACCAGGGATTCGATGTGATTCCGTTCGGCAGCTCTCTTAGAGTATCGATCGCAAATACGAAAAAGAAGCCAGCCATCGCGCCAGTGAAGACAAGTGTGCCGAGCAGAAATCGGAGAACACGTTTTCGTATCGGGACATGGGAACTGTATCCTGCCGAGACATTAAGTATGGAAATCTTAATTCCATGGATCATTGCGAAGAAGCCAAGGACGCCGAATGTAAACGTCCGGCCTTCTGTCCACACTTCGTTGAACAAGAGGCTCGGGTGAATCAGGCTAAATGCCGTGCTAACGATCTCTAGCCAGACGTAGTAGATCGAAAGGGGGAGCATGTAAACCCATGCCCAGACTGCCATCCAAAGCCATAGCCAGTGCCCCCTACGAATTCCGAGAGTCGCATTACCAAGGAACTCATGCCCGTTGACGGCTTTTCCCGTGGCGGTTCCTATGAATCCAAGCAGGAGTGCTAAAGCCGCAATTACCGATTCAAGCTGTATCTCCGATGGCCGGAAACCCAACAGGGAAACATCGCTTGCCCCGTTGCTCCAACTGAAAAGAACTGGTAACAACAATAGGCCCGATATGAGCACCGAACATATGCTCCCTACCCAGATACGCAGATTTCTGGCACTATAGGTCCCGATCCCGATCCCGATCCCGAATCCAAAAGCACACATTACGTCCTTAGCCAGGTTATGTCCGTGTTTGCTTACTCCCGGAATATGTCCGAAACCGCTCGACATCGCCGCAGAACACGCAAAGCTGTACCAAAGGGCGACGAAGATCGCGGCGATTGGATTCAGTCCTTGCGGAGTAGCCAGAGTTTGAATGCTGCCTGATGGATCAAGTCGTGCAACAAACTTTTGACCAGAAGTTAAGCTAGTGCAATCTTCCATTCTGATATGACCTCAGCACAACTAAGGTAGTTATCCTCAAACGACCACGGGGGCTTATTCACCCCATATTTTCTTATAGCCCCGATAGTTTGCATAGATGAATGCTACGATCGGAACATAAAGTGCGGACAAGTTCATCCACCCTGAGCACATTTGGCTCGACACAGCTTCAATGCAATTCCAGCGATCAGAGTATGTCCAAATCGCCCCAGCGCCTGCGAAGACAGTAGCAGCACCGACCACGGTAAAGTCGGTCATTCCCCTTCCTGAAATCCTTGAAAGAAAAAATGACATCAGAGTTCCGAGGACCACCAATTGAAGAAAAAAGGCGAAATGAACGTAGCCCCAAGCCGAGTATCTCCCGCGGCCTAGACCGATGTGCTCACTTTCGGAATCACCGATACCCGGCCATCTCCGTCCAAGTGGTCCTAATCGCCAGGAATAATCCTTCGGAAGACGCCAGTATGCAATTATGGCGATCAAGAAGCACACCGCTCCGGCGACTACATTGGAAGTACTTGTCGTGGTCGAGCGCAGTGAATTATTGCCTGGATCGGCGGCCATGAAATAAACAGTCACATCAGGGCTCGTTGGCTCCGTGCTTAAAGTATCCTTGCCGACATATTTGATCCCGTTTGCAAGAAAGGCGTAGGTTACTTTGTAAGAAACCGTCTTTATTCCATCGTTCGTTGTTGTTTCAACCGTATATTGATCGTCGAGCCTACACTGTTCGGTAGAGTCAAACTGTCGGTCTGAACTTTGAAAAAGCCAAACGCCAGCAAGTAACGAGACAATAAACAGAGCAACGAGCTTAAAGAACTTTGCCTTTTTCGCGTCGGAGGTGGCTGGCATTACTTGGGCTTTGAGGATGGCCGGTGGGACATATTGAGCCGAAGCTCCCCGGCTTGCGGAGCGCGACGGGATTACGGGGGTGATACGTCCAAGTTTCGAGCCGCACTTACGGCAAAAGTTTGCCTGATTATGGTTATATGATCCACATTCTGCACATAAAGACATACGTGTTTTCCTTAGTTCTTTGCCGTAAAGGGAAAGCGTGTGCAATCGATGGACCCTTCACTGAACTGAGGCCGTGCCGAGCGGGAGGAAGCGTTTCCATTACTTGGACTGACATATGTTGTCTTGTCACCTTCTGCTGCTACACCGGAAGCTGCAGTTGCTCAATTCGCCGGGTTCCATATCATTGACGCGGGGTTGCGTCGAGGGTGGGACAGCGTGGAAGCCAGCCCAGAAACAAAAGGAAAGGTTTGGGGTATCCCACCCTTGCGAGAAAAGCGTTGTGTCAAGTTCCGGGAGATGGTTTACAAAACGTCTCCGGACATCCTTTACATTCTTGGGCATGTTTTTGGTTCTGTTATCCAGCGCTCCACGATCGTGGAGCGCTGGATAACAGGGTCGAGTTCGCGCATGAGTGTGTTGCAGTAGTAGACCAGGATGCGGTCTTGGCTGGGCAGCAGGTGCACCCAGTCACCGGCCAGAGCGCGGCTGATCTTCCATCTTCTTCCTCTTGCATCGATCTTTCCCTGGCAGTCAACCTTGAGCACCCAGGCTCCCTCGGGGTACTCCCAGCGGGGCAGTTGAGCCTGGTAGCGTCTGGAACTGGGCTGCCAGCGCGAAGCCGGGGTTTGCATGCCGAGCGCTTCATGGGGACGGATGTAGTTGTGTTCCCAACGGTAGGCGTCGAGCCATTTCTGCATGTCGTGGCGCGGCGTGCCCCGCTTGTCGAGTGCGCGCATCAGACTTCCGTGGAACCGCTCCACCTTGCCCTGGGTCTGAGGATGACGGATGCGGCTCCAGTGCAGGCCGATGCCCTGCCGCATCAGCCACAGCGTCAGGCTGGTGCTGGACGCCGGGGCCTGTGTGCTGCACCACGGAATCCCGTGATCCATCAACATGCCTTCGGGCAGACCGCAGTCCATGAAAGCCTGTTCCAGCTGCGCGCGCACCGGGGCTGCATGGGTGCTGCCGGTGGCTGACAGCGCAATCAGATAGCGGCTGTGGTCATCGATGACCGACAGCGGGCCGACCGGATGACGCCAGCCGCGTGGCCCCTTGAAGTCCATCTGCCAGAGTTCGTTCGGTCGCTCCCGTTCAAAACGTAGCGGCGCCTGGCTGTGCCGGTCCTCGGCATGTACCAGATCGTGACGCAGCAGGATCCGATGCACCGTACTCTTGGGCATCCGGATCCCTTCCCGGCCCAGCAGCACGGCCAGCTTGCCGGCACCCCAGTCCGGGTAGCACAACCGCAGTTGGACTACCCTTGTCTCCAACTGCTCGGAAGTGCGCTCCGGACTGCGATGCGGCCGCCGGCTGTGCTCGGCAATCCCCGACAGACCCTGTTTGCGATACCGCCCCAGCCACTCATAGCCCGTCGGACGGCTAATACCGAACTCAGCGCACAACGCGCTGAACGGCTTCAGTTGCCGCTGCGCACAAACCGAACTCGCTGATCCTGTACGTCCATCGTCTGCCATGGCATCTCTGTGCCACCTCCGCGCTCGCTTACGCTCGCGCGGAAGTGTAAAGGATGTCCCGGAACAATGTGTAAAGGATGTCATGGAACTGAACAAGAAAAGCGTTCGCAAGGATGGGGCACCCCAAGGTTTCCGGAGCCCCACTCAAGCCAAATCAGGCTTGAATGGGCCACTTGCCGAGCTGATCTAATATCCGTTTCTCGAGTTCAAGATACGTTTCCTTCAACTCTTCGTCGGTCATAGAGGCGATGGCTTTGCGGCACCAGAACAGTGCTTGTCTGATATCTTTTGAGGTGCCGTCGCCCTCGAAGTACATTGTGGCAACTAAGTATGCGATCTTTGAGTAGGCCAAATGATTTGGGTAGACCCATTTCCAACCCCTGTTATCGAAGGTTCTAACGGCAGTCGCTAGCAACGAGAAAGCTTTTATAACGTCATGTTCTACGCATTTTCCGTTGTAGTACATGTAACCGAGGATTGCAGCTGCTGCTGGTTCGCGTTGCTTAAGAGCCGTATTCAACCACTTGACGGCCCTTTCACTATCCTGTGGGATCGCAACTCCGCCTTTGTATTGAATCCCGTCCCTATAGCACATGCCCAGGTAACACTGCGCTTCTACGTAGCCGAGTTCCGCGGCGCGGACAAATTCCGGCCACGAAAGCTCATATTTCCAATTTTGCGATCGTCCACTCAACGCCCAGCCAAGCTTCCAGTGAAGCTCGGCGTGATCTGGATCTAATTCCAGTCCTCTCACATAGCAGTCGATTACTTCCTGATAGTCTTCGTACTTGCCCGAGAGCTCCAGTTCAACACCCTTTTTCAGCCAATACTCCGCGCTCCTCTCATCATCAGTTCTACGCAATCCATTGGGATGATCAGATGAAGATAGATCAAACGACAACTGAACTACTTTAGTGGGATGTGCTGTCACGGAGAGAGCATCGCGACGACCGCGTGATACCAGATCGCGCCGAGTGCTCGAGACCGCGTCTAAATACTTTCGCAGGTCCGGCAGTTGTTGTAGGGATGTTTCGTTGGTGCGTATGACCTGACCTCCTTGCGCCACAGCTAAAGCCGATTTCTCTTCGGGGCAAGTTCTATTTGTAAATTCTGTTCGCCTCTTCAGCGAGGGTCTTATGTTCCTTTGTGGCTCGGGCGATCTGCTCGCGCACGGTTGCGGCGAGTTCGGCCAGCAGGTCGCGTCCCTGCTTTTCGGCGGCGATGCAGTCCTGTTCCAGCAAAGCCAGCTCACTGGCTCGTAACTGCTCCATCTCCTGCCTGATTGCCTCAATTCGTTTCTTCGCCTGAGCTATTTGGCGGATCGTACGGATTAGCTCAGCTCCGACGCCTTCGCCTGCCGTCGCGTCGCTGCCATCCTGATACTCGGTGAGGATTCGCTCCAGCGTCTCTGCGTCTCCGCGGCTGAATGCGGCATTCGCCTCTGCCATGAAGCGGGTGCGGCGCTGCCGGTCGGCATCGTCCCTAGCGAAATCGGGATGTATCCGCCTGGCCGCTTCTCGATACAAACTCTTGAGCTTAGCAGACGGTTTGAAAGCCGGCGCCTTCGCTTCTTCCCCGTGGACTGCTTCGTCCGCATTATCTGCACGTTTTCGCGCATCTTGTGCACGTTTACGGGCCGAAGCGGACCGCTCAAGCATCGCGGCGAGTTCGGCAATGCTGGCGTCCAATGCGTCCAGCTCCGCATAAAGGACGCCCACCTCGCGAAGATACCTGCCCTCGAATGCCTTCAATTCGCCATGCAGATTGGCGAGTTCCAACTCGCGTTCAGCAAGCACAGCGCGGACGGAGGTCAGTTCCTCGCGTTTTTGTACCAGTTCTTCTTCCTCCGGTGTAACCTGCCGGATGATCCCTGCCGCCATAGTTCCCCGTTCCCGTCGCGGTCATCGTAATCCGCGAAGGATGAGAGGAATGCTGCAGTCGATGTGCCGATCTTGACCTTGGCGGGACCCATTCAAGCAGACTTTAGCTTGAGTGGGACTCCTCTGGC
>JAJXXG010000883.1 GCA_021781255.1 Acidobacteriota bacterium | reverse complement strand
ACCCCAGACTGCCAAGATCAAATAGTCTGGCGATAGTTGGGCAGATATCTGTTTGCAACACCGGGCTTTCGATAATCTGCGCTGTCCGAATTGCATCGCCAAGACACATCATCCAGGTCAGGCGCGTTGAATCGGCGTTCTGGCGATGATTGAAAAATCCATTTGTGCTGGCTCCATCGAGATCGCGGCCGAACTCCGGCAGTATGAACAGGGTTGTCTTTCCCCGGTACGCGGGCATTGATTGCAGCAGACTCCACAATTCATACACGAGCCGGTCCATGGTAGCAATACCGCTCAGATGCAAAGAGTACGAGCCAAAATGGGCGACTTCCATGTCGGAAAATGTGATGGCCAGCATAGATGGAGCAAAACGCTGCAGTACCTCGGCCGCGACCAGATAGGTGAACTCATCCCCAGTGGCGGGAGCGCTTGTGCGCACGAGATCCTCGATGGCCTGGCGCATCGTCCCAAGGGTGAAACTGTCGAGCGAAGAGGATTCTCCTCCTACTGACCAGCCCAGGCCGTCGTAGTTATCGCTGTTGAGAAAGCCCTCGATATCTGACTGCACCGCAGAGCGGTCGGTGCTTTGCACCGGGCGTCCCTGATTCGCTGCCTGCACTACTGCGCTGATGAGAAGTTGCTTGGGAAAAATTACATTTGGTCCGTAGTTTGGTCCATAGCCAGGGACGATGCTCGAACCGATCTGGCTGGTGAGAGCTTTATTGCTGGAGATAAACCACGTCTGATTCCGATCCAACCCCATAGCCTTGCGCAGGTATTCGTAGATTGTCGGACTCTGTGGGGGCGTCTTGCCCCAATCGTCGACACGTTGCCAGTTACCGCTCAGAACACTGGATATCGTGTTGAAATGCGAAGTGACCCCATCGTTGCGAAGAAATGGATAAAAGACGCTCTGAGGCAGAAGGTCCTGGGTAAGGTGGGGGATGTTGGCAAACCCGGAACTGGCAAAAGTATCCTCGCGGCGCATTCCGCCACACGTTACCAGTACCACTTTGCGATCGCTGATGGAAGGAGCTGACTCGGCTACACCGTGCGCTCCGGCCCATTGTGCTACGAGCAGGGCGGCAGCTTCCGTCAGTAATTCTCTGCGCGAGAGAGACATAGGGTAACCCCGTTTACAGTTACATGGTTATTATTTTCTCAAGCATGTTTCCTACAGGCCTCCACGCCCTGGTCGAAAGCCGTCAGACTCTCATGGAGGGTGGGTATGATACGGGCTATTGCAATCGTAAGGTTATTTATGAAACACGCTATCGCAAATCGGTTATCAAGTTGTCGGTATGAGACATTTGTCTGGAGGTTTTACCGTTGGTTGTGAGGGGATATTGCTTGGACCAATGTCCCGCATGGATCGGATCGAACTTGGCTGCAGTATCGTCCGCTAGTCTGACCCCATACTCATACCGCAGATGCATCGAGGGGTTGCTCGCGGAACGAAACCACATTACGCGAAGCAGAACGCGTTTGACAAGAGTCTCGATCCATTTGCGACAGATATGGGGCCGCTGCTCAAGCGTCCTGCTCGAGGTCGGTTCCATGATTACTATGCCCGAGCAGACATCCTGAGGTGCAGCTTTTCTTGAAGAAAAGCTGCGCGAAGTTCTAGTCCCACGGGGTACACCTATTGGGAAACTGCAACCATGACAGTCGTCGTGCGACTACCTGGCATGGTTGCTCATATGTGGCGTCAGAGGCCGAGGACGCGGCGGTTGCCTTCCGTGTCGGAGTTGGCGGCGGCGAAGTCGTCGAAGGCGTGGTCGGTGACGTGGACGATGTGGTCGCGGATGAAGGCTGCACCTTTGCGCGCGCCTTCGGCGGCGGATTCCAGCGGGTCTTCCCACTCGAGGACGGCCCAGCCGGGGTAGTCGTACTGGGCGAGTTTGCTGAAGATACGTTTGAAATCAATTTGTCCGGCTCCGGGTGTGCGGAAGCGACCGGGGCGGTCGATCCAGGGCTGGTAACCGCCGTAGACACCGCTGCGACCGTTGGGCTGGAACTCGGCGTCCTTGACGTGGAAGGCGCGGACGCGGGAGTGGTAGTGGTCGAGGAAAAGGACCGGGTCCATCTGCTGCAGGAGCATGTGGCTGGGGTCATAGAGAATCGCCGCGCGGGGGTGGTGGTGGACGGCGCTGAGGAATCGCTCAAAGGTGATGCCGTCGTGAAGGTCTTCGCCGGGGTGAAGCTCGAAGCAGAGATCGACGCCGGATTCGTCAAAGGCCTGAAGGATGGGCAGCCAGCGGCGAGCAAGCTCGGCGAAGGCCTCTTCGACTAGGCCGGTTGGGCGCTGCGGCCAGGGGTAGAGATAGGGCCAGGCAAGCGCGCCGGAGAAGCTGGCGTGAGCGGCGAGACCGAGGTTGCGGCTGGCGCGGGCGGCGAGCTGAAGCTGGGCGACGGCCCACTGCTGGCGCTCGGCGGGACGGCCTCGGACGGCCTCGGGCGCGAAGGCGTCAAAGAGCAGGTCATACGCCGGGTGGACGGCGACGAGCTGGCCTTGCAGGTGGGTGGATAGCTCGCTGATAACCAGATTGTGCTTGGCGAGCCGAGCGCGAAGATCGTCGCAGTAGCTGGCGCTTTCGGCGGCGAGCGTGAGATCGAAGAGTTGAGGCAGCCAGGTGGGAAGCTGAACGGCGACGTAGCCGAGATCAGCGGCCCAGCGGGCAAGCGAGTCGAGGGTGTCGAAGGGCGGATGGTCCTGGACGAACTGGGCAAGGAAGATGGCTGGTCCCTGAATGGTGCGCATCGCGGCTCCTTCGGTATGGCGGAATAGACTCGTTACTCAGTTGAGAGGAGGATTGAGTTTTGCTTTTGCGGCGAGCGAGTTTTCAATGGCGGCTTCGGTCATCTTGCCCTGCCGCTGATAGACCGTGGCAAGTCCGCGATGCGCGTCGGCATAGCTGGAATCGAAGCCGATGGCGTTGTGAAATTCAACAGCGGCGGCGTCAAGCTTGCCGGCGACAAGCAGGGATTGTCCGGAGTGTGTGGCGACCTCGGCGCGCTGCTCGTTCATATGATTGCGCATCAGATTGGCGGCGAGTTTACGCTGGGCGATGGCCAGGTCTGGTTTCTTCTCTTCCATGTAGACGGTGGCCAGCAGCAGGTGGGCGTCGGACTGCGCGGGCATCTGCTGAATGGCGCGTTCGAGCGCGGCCTGAGCCTGAGGCAGCTTGCCCAGTTTGCTGTAGACGCTGCCCAGCATTGACCAGCCTTCGCCGTTGTCGGGATGCACCTTCATGGCGTGTTCCAGTTGTGGCTCAGCCTCGGCGTAGCGACCCTCCTGAAGGTCGAGCAGGCCGAGGACGTAGGCCGGCTCCCAGGCGTCTGGGTTGAGCTTTTCCGCCGCGGTCAACTCCGGAATGGCGGCGGTTGCGTTGTCCTGCATCTTGTAGGCGAGGCCGAGGTTGTAGTGAAGTTGGGGCGAGCGGGGATCAAGCGCGAGTGCGGCCTTCATCTCTGCAACGGCGTCATCGACCTGATTGAGCTGGATGAATGCGGCGGCAAGGTTCTGATGCGCCATGGGGTTTTTGGGGTTCAGGGCAAGGGCGCGTCGCAGATAGGGAATGCCGAGCTTCGCCTGCTGCTGTTGGGTGTAGGCCATCCCCAGGTTGACGAGCGTGTCGGGGTCGTTGGGAGTCTGGGCAAGCGCACTTTCAAAAAGCGGAATGGCGGCGGCGAGCTGGTTTTGACGCTGGAGGACGAGCGCAAGCTGTAACGTGGCCTGGGCAGATTGCGGCAGCATGGTATGCGCGCGCTGGAGCAGCGGCAGAGCCTGTGCGTCCGCACCGGCGCGCGCCAAGGCGGAGCCGGCCTGAAGCTGGATGGCCGCGTTATCGGGGGCAAGCCGCGCGGCTTCCAGCCACTCCGCGGCTGCGCCGGGTTGCTGGCGCGCGGCCAGCACCGAGCCGAGATGGAGATGAGCGAGCGCGTTGTCGGGCTGTCTTGCGATTACGGCACGAAAGGCAATTTCGGCGGCAGGCCAGTTGTGGCTAAGAGCGTAGAGGGTACCGAGTTCATCCTGCAGATGGGCGTCTGTGGGATGAGCGCGGACGAGTTGAGCGAAGACCGACGCAGCCGGGCTGAGCTGCCCGGTGGCGGCGAGCGCGCGCGAGTAAGACTCCAGAATGCCGTCCGGAAGGCTGCGACGAGCGACGCGAGCGGCGGCAAGATCGGCGCGGAAGTAGGGAATGGCGCGGGCGGGATTGCCTGTCTGCTGGTAGGCGAGAGCGAGATTTTCCTGAGCGGAGTGGTCGTTGGGGTTGGCGCGCAGGGCGAGGTTCAGCTCGCGGATGCCGTCAGGAAGCTGGCCGAGACGGACGAGCACTGCTCCGAGCGCGCTGTGGCCCTGCTCGGCAGCCGGGTCCAGGCGGACGACCTCGGCGAAGCTGGACTGAGCGGCGTGGAGATCGCCGCGGCTGAGCGCCGCAAGACCGGCGCGGTAAGCAACGTCGGCCTGGCGCAACGAGGCGGATTGCGCGCAGGCAGGCAGGGCAGCCGCCAGCACAAGGGAAGAAAGGAGTATTCGGCGCAGCAGGACGAAAAAAAGCATTGCAGCTAACGAGTGTAGCGCATGGCATTGCATGCAGCCGCCGCAAGCTTGGCTCGCCAGCGGTGGCAGATCGAGGAACGGTGGCCGCTACCGCCGGGCGCGGGCATGTCGTGGTTGAGGGTGACGCAAAAAGCAGATTCCCCGCGGGAATGACAAATAAGAAGGACGGGAGCAAAAGGGCAGGAGAAACAGCGGTGATCTGGGTGAAGGGATACTTGAAGCCGGTTTGAATCTGGTGGCGGAGGGCGGGATCGAACCGCCGACCTACGGGTTATGAATCCGTCGCTCTAACCATCTGAGCTACTCCGCCGGAATGGACCAGGAACGCTGCCGCGGGCAGAAAGACGGCGCAGGGTCGCAAGTACTGATGATACGTGGTGGAGAATGGGCGGTCAAACGCGAAACCACGCACAGAAGCGGCCATGAGCAGGGTGCGGACGGATCGCATCGGGGCCATCGGTCGATATAAGAATCCTCTCATGAGAAAGTTCTCATGAGAGACCGGCGCGGCACGGGCCATTTTTGCACCTATCATATTGATTTTCTTTAACGTAAGGATGGTCAGGCGCTCTCTGCGACAAATGCGCACGGAATTGCAAGGGAAGGCGAGTGTGGCTGGGCCACGACTGGACCGTCCTGACGATGCGCCAACGGATGCTGCAAAACGGAGCGATGCGCCCAGGCTGTGGGTGGCGACGGTGGCGCGTGGGCGCGGGTGTGCTGCTTGCCGGCTGCCTGGCCGTGTCGGCATGGGCGGGTGGGCCGAAGTATGTGGCGGGTGTGGCGTACTTTAATCCGGCTGTGGTGGGGCAGCCGATTCGGTGGGTGGATGGGCCGATCCACTATTTTGTGGACCAGGGGCCGCTGAACAGTTCGATCAGCAATCAGCAGGCCGTGGGGATGGTCGATGCGGCGGCGGCGTTCTGGAATGCGGTGCCGACGGCGGCGGTGAATCTGACGGATGCCGGAAGCCTGGCCGAGGATGTGAATGGATCGGATGTGCTGGCGTCGAATGGACAGTTTACGGCTCCGTCGGATGTGACGCCGCAGGCTACGTCAACGCCGATTGCGGTGGTCTTTGACGAGGATGGTTCGGTGATCGATGCGCTGTTGGGCACGGGAGCGAGCGCGCCGGACAACTGCGCGCAGAATGGCGTGCTGGTGTGGCTGGATAACTTCAATCCGCAGGCGACGTTTGCGCATGGGGTGATGGTGCTGAACGGCCTGTGCGCGACCTCTGTTCCGCTGCTGGAGATGATGAATTACCAGTTGCAGCGCGCCTTTGGGAGGATTCTGGGGCTGGATTTTGCGCAGGTGAACCAGACGGCGCTGA
>JAJXXG010001225.1 GCA_021781255.1 Acidobacteriota bacterium | reverse complement strand
CGGCGGTTGCGCGGGCATACAGAGACGATCGGAGAACGGTTCGAGCGTGACCGTGCCGCGTTGCTTCCGTTGCCGGCGGCGCCGTACGAAGCTTGCGAGAAGATCTCCGCGCGGGTTAGCTAACTGTCGCTGGTTCGCTATCGTGGCAACGACTACTCTGTTCCAACCGAGTACGGGCATCGCCAGGTGTGGGTCAAGGGCTACGTGCATGAAGTCGTAATCGCCTGTGGCAGCGAAGTGATCGCCCGCCACGAGCGCAGTTATGAACGCGAGGCGGTGGTCTTCGATCCGCTGCACTACCTGGCGCTGCTCGAGCAGAAGACGCGGGCCCTGGATCAAGCTGCACCGCTGGCCGGCTGGCAGTTGCCGGAGTGCTTCGCCGAACTGCGGCGTCTGCTCGAAGCAAGACTCAAGAAGCACGGCAGCCGCGAGTATGTGCAGGTGCTTCGTCTGCTGGAAACCTTCGACATCGCAGAATTAACTCTTGCCCTCGAAGATGCCCTGCGTTTAGGCACGATCAGCTTCGATGCGGTGCGTCATCTGCTGCTGTGCCGCATCGAGCGAAGACCGCCACGGCTGGACATGGAGAACTATCCGCATCTGCTCATGGCGCAGGTGCGTACCACGCAGGCTGCCGATTACATGGCCCTGCTAGCGGAGGCATGCGCATGAGCGGCGCCGAGGTTACTGCTACTAACACCGTCGCTCATACGGCCGAAACGCCTCAGTTGCTGCTTGAACATCATCTGAAGGAGCTGTTTCTGCCCACCATCCTGCGTGAGTACGACAAGGTGGCGCGGCAGTGAGCAGTCGAACAAGCGGACTATCAGTGATATCTGCTGCGCATGACCGAGCTGGAGTTACTGGACCGTGAGCGTCGCGCCACGGAACGCCGCATCCGGCAAGCGAAGTTCCCGGTCATCAAGACCATGGACAGCTTCGACTTCCTCGCCATCCCCTCACTCAACAAGGCCCTGGTACAGGAGTTGGCGCGATGCGAGTTCCTCGCTCGCCGCGAGAACGTGCTGCTGCTATGCAACAGCGGCACGGGCAAAGCGCACATCGCTCTGGGCCTGGCTGCCTGCCAGCGTGGCCACCGGGCGCGCTTCACCACTACCGCCGCACTCGTGAGCGAACTGATCGAGGCTCGCGATGAGAAGAAGCTGCTCCGCTTCCAGAAGCAGATCGCCAGCTATGAGCTGCTTATCGTCGATGAACTCGGCTTCGTGCCGCTCTCGAAGACTGGCGCCGAACTGCTCTTCGAGATGCTCAGCCAACGCTACGAACGCGGCTCGACCCTGATCACCTCGAACCTGCCCTTCCAAGAATGGACCGAGGTCCTCGGCTCCGAGCGCCTCACCGGCGCCCTGCTCGACCGGCTCACCCATCACGTACACATCCTCGAGATGAACGTCGACAGCTATCGCCTTAAACAGAGCCGCAGCAAACGAACCCCATCCACAGAACGCTAGGCCCCGCACGCGCCGCGGGGTAGAAGGGCCGCTTGCGCTACGCTCCAGCAACCCTTCTACCGCGCAATCCCACTACAACTACGCAGCTATCAACTGGCCTACTTTTACTCCGCCACACTGGACTGGTTTTGCTCCGCCCATGACACTTGGGGCCAATTGCGCCCAGGCATGCCTCGATGTCGCGCAGACTCTCGCGGTAAGCCAGTTGGGCAAAGGCCATAGCAAGAAACTGCTCCCAGCAGGAAAGCTTCTTGATGTAACGGTCGCCTTGATAGCGAGCCACGCATCGGCGAAAATCGCGATCGGGGAGAAAGCCGATCAACTGCGAGAAGATGCTCTTGCCCTCATTCATCCTTCCATGCTCTCCGGCAGGAATGCGAGCGGCCAAGTTCAAATCGCGGCAAGCCAAAATCGCCTCTATCCGCTTGCTCTGAAGATAGTTAAGCGGTCAGTTGGCGAGTTTTACCGGACAGCAGTGAGTGGAAATGATGGGATGGAATCTACCGGACGGGCCAGACGCCTATCTGGAGCTGATCCGTGCGGTCGATCGCAAAGCTTTCGCGGTTCATCTTGATGTGTGCAATAGCATCAATTGCCCGCAGCGCTTCTACAAGAATGCCGACTTCATTCGCTAGTGCTTTCGCAAGCTGGGGCCTTCGATCATTTCATGCCACGCGAAAGATTTGCGCTGGGACATCGAAATGAACGTGCATTTTGAGGAGGTCGTTTCCGGGCGAGGACAGGTGGACTATTCCACCTATTTGCGTGAATTGGCGAAAGTCGGGAGAGAGGTCCCTCTGATGCTCGAACATCTGAGAACGGCTGAAGAGTATGACGAAGGCTGGTTATACATTCGCAAGGTGGGCGACAGAAATGGGGCTGACTTTCGCCTGAGCTGCCGCTTTGCTTCTGGTTCTGCTCTGCGGACAAACTGCTTCCTCGGTAGGGGGTGATCCAAGCCAACGCGATCGGGCCATCAATCTCGCTGTCGAGCAATATCAGAAACGGTGACACCATTGTCCCCATGGAATCCAATGGTGACAGGAAAGCCCGGTTGAGCTCCTTATAAAGTGCAGGCATTTCTGAAAGGCTAGGCCTTGATCGACGGCGAATTTGAGGACTTGGGCGCAGAGATTGTGGTGTCCTCTCCCTTCGCTTTGTCCGGAGCAGGCTCCTGCCTGGAATGATTGATGGCGTAGAGAGTCAGCTCGACGCGAGTCGAGACACCGAGTCTATCAAAGATGCGAAAGAGGTTGTTTCGCACGGTATGCTCGCTGAGGCGGAGTTCGCGCGCGATCTGCCGGTTGGTGAGCCCTTCTTCTACCAGCCGGACTACGTCCTCCTCGCGCTTTGTGAGGAGGCGGGCCCCGTCCGCGTTCAGAACTCGAAACGGCGCATGTTGAGACAGAGCAGTGAGCACCTGCAGGAGTTGCGCACTGTTGGCCCAGACTTGGCCGGTATGGACCTGCTCCACACATTTGCAGAGCGTCTCAAACCCGGTGTCCGCGAGAGAAAGCACACCTCTCGCGCCCGCGCGAAAGGCGGCTTCGATCAGATGTTCTTCAGATTTATCGAAGAGGAGTACTGTCTTAACTGCGGGAAAGGACTCCTGGACCTTCTTCAGTAAGAGAAGGCCGCCGACCGGGCCGTCTGCGAGTGCGGTCGTTACGAGGAGAAAATTGGCACCTGTGGCACGAATCGCTTCAAGGGCATTATTTCCGGAAGTCGCTGTGGCGACAACGCAGAACCCCGCTTGCCTTTCAAGTGCCTGCGAGATTAACTCACACGCCATGGTCTTGCCGCATGCAACAAGAATGGAAACCGTTCGTCCTGCAGGGCTCATTGCGCTCACTCGTCCGCAATTCGCACCCTCAGCGCCGGCGAACCTTGCCACTTGCAGATGGGGGAGGAACTCTAGGTGAAAGGTGGCGTTACTCGCAAAAACCTGAGAGCGGAATAGCGAAGTTCAATGGTTCGCAATTATGATAACCGCAAAGGTCTCAGTCAAACCACTGGACCAAGGGTACATAGATTCGACACTGTGGTGCACTCAGCTGGTTACCAAGGTGCGAAAACGTCTTCTCTCGCGGAGTTGAATGCGAACTTAGCGACTGCCGTTGCTATGAGGATCTATTACAATCGCGTTCTCAATGCCGCCAAAACAAAAATGGCCCACCGTATTGTGAGCCATATCACCTAATCCAACTGTTAGTCAGTTAATCAGTGAACCCGTGAATGATTTGCCGGAACATCTGGCTATTTAGGGGAATATCGCAGTATTCTGTCCAAGGCCATCAAGATGGTTAGGTCAAGAGTCAACCGTCGTAGGTCACACAACCTCAGGAACAGCCTGCTTTGCGTTTTTCCGCGCAGTGGCCACTTGAGCCTCGATCCACGAGTAGGTGCTTGACAGACCGTTCTGCAACCGCTTGGTTGGCTCCCAGCCGAGCTTCTCTCGAATGAGTTTGTTATCGGAGTTGCGCCCGCGAACCCCGAGCGGTCCTGGAATGTGCTTGATCGTGAGTCTCTTGCCCGCAATTTCCATGATCATGTTTGCCATCTGGTTGATTGTGACCATCTCTTCGGAACCAATGTTCACGGGACCGGCGAAGCTAGAGTCCATCAACCGGCGCACAGCCTCGACACACTCGTCGATATAGAGGAAAGAACGAGTCTGCTCTCCGTCACCCCAGACCTCAATCTCACCGCCATCGAACTGCTCTGCAACTTTTCGGCACAGAGCCGCTGGCGCCTTTTCCCGTCCCCCATCCCAGGTTCCCTCCGGGCCGAAGATGTTATGAAACCGTGCGACCCGAATATTCAGATGACGGTTCCGTGCGAACGCAGCGTACAGCCGCTCGCTGAAGAGCTTCTCCCAACCATATTCGCTGTCGGGCGCGGCAGGATATGCGGTGGTTTCACCGCATTTTGGGTTACTCGCGTCCAGTTGATTGTAGGCCGGATAAATGCAGGCTGAGGAAGAGTAAAAAATCTTCTTCACGCCGTGCGCGAATCCGTAGTGAGCCATATGAAGATTGATCATTGCCGAGTTGTGCATGATTTCAGCGTCGTGGGAGCCTGTGAAGACGAATCCCGCACCACCCATATCTGCTGCAAGTTGATACGCCTCGTCAAGAGCGCAATCAAGTGACTTCTCCCAACTTGTCGGATCGCGCAGGTCTGCGATGATGAAATCGTCGGCGGCAGATGGGCTGAATTCCGGGTATTTGAGATCCACGCCTCGAACCCAATATCCTTCCGCTTGAAGTCTCTTGACCAAATGGTTTCCTATGAACCCACCTGCGCCACACACCAATGCTCTACGCATTCATAGCCCCTTTCCCCTTATCAGCATATGGAACGTTAGCACTGCTCATGCACGCCACGACAATGTTCGAAGATGAGCATTTGATTACAGGTGCCAGGGTCTCACCTATAGCGAGTAGTGGACCAATCCCGCCAGTTGCAAAGCGATCTTGAAGATGAATCTCGGATTGTTGATCAAATAGCGTCGCCAAAGACGTCGCGGTTCCTGCGCCAGTCGATGAAGCCATTGAAGTCCTAACTTCTTTACCCAGCCGGGCGCATCATTGATTCGACCAGTGTGAATGTCGAAGGCCGCCCCTACGCCAATCATGAGTTTGGTCTCTAAGCGGTCAAGGTATTGTGCCATGAAGCGTTCTTGTTTGGGTGTGCTCAAGCCAACCCAGATCACATCGGGGCGACATTCCGCGACCTTCTTGAACAGCTGATTCTCTTCGTTCCAACTGAGCGGACGAAAGGGAGGTGTGAACGTTCCAACGATGTTCAGGCCAGGAACCATATGGCGGAGCCGTTCTGCAAGTTCCTCGGCAACGCCTGTGTTTCCCCCGCAAAGAAAATGACGATATCCAAGGCGAACAGAACGGCCGCAGATCTCGATCATTAAGTCGGGCCCATATACCCTGCGCATTTCCGAAAACCCCCGAAGACGCCCCACCCACACCAGTGGCATTCCATCCGGAACAGTCAGGAATGATCGATTCAGGATAGAACGGAACCCAGCATCATCTTGCGCTTCCATCATGCCGTGGACGCCGGTCACACAGACGAATCCACGGCCGCTGTTTGCAATTAGTTTTTCGCATGACGCGGAGGCGCTTGTGATGTCAGTAGCGTTCACTTGTACACCAAGAATGTCTACTATACGATCTTCTCTCTGAGGCATCTTTTCGACTCCACTTTTTGGATGGTGCATTGACGAACTGTTTTCGGTGGTGCTAGACAGGCTGTACATCCTGGCCAGTCCGAACATCAGTAATCATGGCTGGTGGAACTAGCCCCCGATCACCCACAGGAGTTGGACTTCTCCCTACTGATCCGGCCCGAATGAGTGAGACATTTTGTTAGGCTGAAGCGTCTCATAGGTATGGAGAAGACCGAGGCAC
>JAJXXG010000266.1 GCA_021781255.1 Acidobacteriota bacterium | reverse complement strand
GCATGGGTGGGAACATCGGCCGCCTGGTTTGATTGTGCTGCCGTCGCGAGCGAGCCCAGTAAAATGGCGCTCACAATCATCATTACTCGAAGCATTTCATCCTCCTTCTACTTGTGCCTATTGCGTTTTGTGAATTGCGGCAGGGCGCTCGGGGCCGCATTCCCGCCTTGAAATACCGTATCTCATATCTCCCCGCCTGATGGCATGCCGCAGGCAAGGGTAATTGCATTGCAGTGTGGAGCAGAACCAGAAGAGATGTGCTCAACGGAACGCCCGCCGAGTGGCTTTTCAATTCCGGGGCGCAAAGGCCCTTCGCAGTAAAATGTGCTACGAGGCGCGAATCTTGCAATCGGGAGAAACCAGAATGAAGACGATTTCAGAACCGGCGCGGGAGATAAGGGTTTTGAAGGAAGCCGATGTTGTCGTGGTTGGCGGCGGGCCGGGCGGGGTTGCATCTGCCATAGCCGCAGCCAGGATGGGGGCAAAAACCGTGCTCATCGAGAGATACGGCCACCTGGGAGGAATGGCTACCGGAGGCCTGGTTAACATCTTCCCTAATCTGACCGACATCGGCGGAAAACAACGGATTTTCGGGCTGAACCAGGAGATTATCGACAGGATGACGGCCCGGAATGCCGCTTTTGCGCCGAAGCGGGAAGACTGGGGAACCACCGACCGAAAAATTGTCGATTATTATCTTGATGCGAACATGGGCTGGTTCTATGTACGCAAGGATCCCAATATCGGCCACCAGGAAAGAGTGCACTATACCGCCGTCCTGGACCCTGAGGTACTGAAGGACGAACTCAATGACATGGTGGCCGAATCTGGAGCCTACCTGTTGCTGCATTCGTGGGGAACCCGTCCGATTATGGAAGGAAACGCGGTGAAAGGCGTTTTCTTTGAAAGCAAATCGGGACGCCAGGCGATTCTTGCCAAGGTCGTCATCGATTCCACCGGCGATGGAGACATGTTCGTTGCCGCCGGCGCGGAGTTTGACAGTGAACTGAAGAGCAATTTCCGGACAGCCCTGGCCTTCACCTTCTGGATTGCCAACGTGGATATGGCTAAGCTGAATGACTTCAGGAGATCGCATCCGGAGAAATACACCGAGTTGCTGCGACAGCTCACAGAAGCCGGCGGTCATTCCCGTTACTTCAAGGGCCTGTTGAAAAATCAGGAAGGCGTGCTCTGGTTTCACACCTTTGAGATCAAGACTGAGGCTTCAGATGCCATGGATGTGGAAGAGTTGACCCGGGTGGATGTGAAAGGCCGCAAGAAAGCCCTGATTACTTATGAATTTCTGAGAAAGAATATGCCCGGCTGCGAACGGTGCTTCCTTATGCAGGCGGGCCCTCAATTGGGCACGCAGGGCGGCCGGCGCGTTATCGGCGAATACATCCTCTCTCCGAAGGACATGGAGTCGGATGAGATATTCGAAGATACCATCGTGGTTCTGGCCAACAACGATAATGGGGCCATCTCTGCAAAACACCCGGCCATCTGCATTCCTTACCGGTGCCTGGTTCCGGTGAAAGTTGACGGGTTGCTGGTTGCCGGCCGCGCGTTTTCATCCAAGGCCAGCGTCAATCAGTGGTTCAACATCATCCCCCCATGCATTTGCTACGGCCAGGCTGCCGGCACAGCCGCCGCACTGGCAGCCAAGGCGGGCATTGCGCCGCGCCATGTGGACTACAAAGAGCTGCAAGCCAATTTGAGGAGGCAGGGAGTGGACCTGCCCAACTAGCAGGCTGCGGAAAAACTCGATTGCGGGGTGTTTTGTAACAGGTCACGAGCGGGACACCGGGACGCCCCCTGGGCCGGGTCGTATGCCGATAACGCCAACAAAGACAACCGGGCTTGAACCCTGAGAGATCCCGATGGAGTGGCGCAGAATCATTTTCGAAACGCGCTCCAGGGGAAGAGAGATATTCTTTACATTTGCATACGGGATTTGCTACCAATAGATGGCTCGCCCTTGTACGGACCCGTACCAGGGTTGAGTTTTTCAATTCCCCTGACACAACCGCACAGATGAGAAGGTAAGGCATGGCGAATAATCAGCTTCCCGGCAAGGCTGACGCCTTTCTGCTGGAATCGGGCGAAGGCGAGCACTACTCTCTGGGTACATTTCTTGCAACCATCATCGCGCGCAGCGAGGACACCGGAGGGCCGATGGCGGGTTGCATCCTAACCGGCGCCAACGGCTCCGTGATGCCGCTGCACAGTCATCGCGAGTCCCATGAGGCTATCCTGCTGCTGGAAGGCCAGGCGTCTCTTGAACTGGGCGAACGGCGCTATGAATTGGCCGCGGGCGACTATGTGAGCATTCCACCTGGAACGCCCCACGGCTATGTCTTCAATGGCCACCGCACCAAGTTTCTAACCTGGACCTTCGGCGGCAACGCAAACGAGTTGTACGCGGCGTTCGGCGCGCCGTACCAAGGCACAGTCTACCCCGAGCAGGGCGAGATGCCCGACTGGAAACGCAAGCAGGAGCGCCTCGACGTTGTGTTTGCGCCCCCGCGCAAACCGCCGGCCGGGCCCCCCTCTGCTAAGGAGACCCTCCCGCCGCCGGAGATGCGCCCTTACGTGCTCGCAGCCGGAGAAGGTGAAAGAATGATCGACGGCGATCAGTTCTATATCTTCCTTACCGACCAGCGCCAGAGCGGAGGAAAGTTTATCGCTCTTTTGACCGAGGGCCCGAAGGGAGATCCCATCCCGAAGCATTTTCATGAAAAGCACACTGAAACCTTTTTCTGCATCGAGGGCTCGATGTCGATGTTCGCCGGGGACCATTACGAAAAGCTGCACCGCGGAGACTTTTTAAACGTTCCTCCCGGTACAGTTCATTCCTTTCAATTGACCGGCCACAACACCCGCTTCATCGGATTTCTGGCTCCCGGCCTTTTCGAGCCGTTCTTCCGGTATTTGTGCGATCCGTACGAGGGATATGTGTATCCTCTGGTGCCGCGCGCACACCGCTTCGATCGTGTCATCCAGCATCTGGCTGAACTGGATTTGAAGTTGCTGGAGCAGCCCAGCGGTCCGGGACCGGATGGGGGCGGGAGGTGACCTTGCAAACTGCTTCATTGGCAGCCGGGCGTAATCCGGTCAGTAAACACGCAGACCTTGTGTACAGCACAATGCACGGCCGCGAGCTGCCGGCCGACCTTTACCTGCCTGAAGGCGCAAAGACGGCGCTTCCCGTCATCGTCTGGCTACATGGCGGAGGTTGGCGGTTGGGAGACAAGCGGCTGGGGCCGAACTTGTCGCGCTTCTTCGCCGAGCGCGGCTTCGCAATGGTCTCAATCGACTATCGCCTCAGCGACGAAGCTCTCTTCCCGGCGCAAGTGATCGACGTGAAGGCCGCCGTGCGATGGATTCGCAGCGTGGCCGGGCGTTATTCGCTGGACGGGGAGCATATCGGACTATGGGGCTCCTCTTCGGGCGGCCATTTGGCGGCGTGCGCCGCGCTGGCTGGACCGGACGAATTCGAATCAGGAGAACATGACGGATTGTCGAGCGCCGTCGAGGCCGTGGTCGACGGATACGGCCCTATCGATTTTTTACAGATGGAAAAGTACATGCCCGCGGCCTCAAAGCACGAGGCCGACCGGGAAAGCCAGGCCGTGATGACAGCCAAACCGGTCGGGGATGCTGACTCCTTTGAATCGCTTCTTATCGGGAGCCCCGTTTACACCGCGCCGGAGGCAGTGCGGCGCGCCAATCCAATCTCATACATGCGCCCTGGGGCGCCTCCGTTCCTCATTCTTCACGGACTAAGCGACATCCTGGTGCCGTGGCAGCAAAGCCGCCTGCTTTTCGATGCGCTCGAAGCGGCGGGAAACGACGCAACCTTGCTGCTGATGGAAAAGCTTGGCCACGGGTTCCTGAATAACTCCAGGCTCGACAAGGCAGATTGCGGCCGAATCACACTTCACCGCAGCGGGCAGAACGCCACGGGCTCCGAAGCCGAGCCCTCGAGCTTCGGCTTCAATACCATCGAGGCGTTTTTCCGCAAGCACCTTTGCGCATAAACACGCGGTGCATTGTGAACCGCTAGTCCTGGCTTGGGGCGGATACGGAGTAGATGGCCAAAAACGCGTCAACGGCGTGATGGACGCGAGTTCGTACCCTGGGCACAAAATGAACTTGAGGATAGCCGTGACCGCCCGCCTGCGCTGCGTTACGTGGCGCACTTTGGCCAGGCTTTGCACCGGCGCTCATACGGATGTCGTATAATCTATTTCGGCAGTTCGTCTTCCCCGATGCACCCTGAAAAGAGCTGTTGGCGCTGACCGGCAAGCTTCCTCGCAGAGAAACAAAGCCCCCGGACAGAATGCGGAAGAAGACGTCAAATCTGAGGCGGTCCAAGGTCATATTTGCACGGCCATTGCGAAAGCCTGCGGGCAGGCTCCTAGATGCCAACTTGCTCAAGACCCCTGACCGGAACGTAAGGATTATGCAGCCAAGGCGCGTCCTTTCTTCAATTCAATCCCGGCTTCTTTCCTTTGCCACGATTTGCGCAAGTGTACCGGCGGCTTTCGCGCAAGGCCCGCAGACAACGCCCAGCATTCTGGCGCCAGCCTCAACGCCCGCGCATGAGATCTACGGCCTCTCGCTCTTTGTGCTGTTGATTACCGGTTCCATCTTCGTCGTGGTCGCGGGGCTGCTGATTTTTGTCATTATCAAGTTCCGCGCGCGCGAGTCTGATGAGCAGAACGAGCCGGCGCAGATCTACGGCAGCCTGCAGGTGGAGCTGGCGTGGACGGTGATTCCGGTGCTGATTGTGCTGGTTCTTTTTCTCACCACTGCGCGCATCATTTTTAAGGTTCAGGACGCGTCCGAGCCCAAATCCGCGCTCGACGTCACCGTGATCGCGCACCAGTTCTGGTGGGAGTTCCGGTATCCCAAGCTGGGCATCGTGACCGCCAATGAACTGCACATTCCCGTAAGCACGCCCGCGCAGCCGGAGCCCACGTATCTTCAACTGCTCTCGGCCGACGTGGATCACAGCTTCTGGGTGCCGCAGCTCGGGGGCAAGACCGACCTGATTCCCAACCACCCCAACCAAATGTGGATGGACCCGGAAAAGACGGGCCTGTATCTGGGCCAGTGCTCGCAGTTCTGCGGCATTGAGCACGCCAAGATGCTGATTCGCGTTTATGTCGACACGCCGCAGCAGTTCGCCGCGTGGGTAAAGAACCAGCAGCAGCCGGCTCCGCAGGTCGAATCGCAGGAAGCGGCCGTTGCCGCGGGCCAGCACATTTTTGAGACCGAAGCCTGCATGAACTGCCACACCATCGAGGGCACCGCGGCCAAAGGCACTTTCGGGCCCGATTTGACGCATTTGATGAGCCGCGCAACCATTGCCGCGGGCGCTGCGGCCAACACGCCGGAGGACCTGCGTATATGGATTCAGGATCCGGACACATTCAAGCCCGGCGCGCTGATGCCTGCCATGCAGTTCAGCGACACGCAGATCAATGAGGTAGTGGCGTACCTCACTACTTTGCACTAGAGGAAGAAGCGATGGCGGATCAGACTTTACCGGCTCCCGGCTCTCTTGACGAAGCGCAGTCGCGCGGCGCGGCGGTGCTCGAATGGCTGCACGGCTGGGTAGTCACCGTCGACCACAAGAAGCTCGGCATCCTTTACATCGTGTACGCTATCTTCTTCCTTCTCGTCGCCGGGGTTGAGGCCTTGATGATTCGCGTGCAGCTCGCCATTCCGCACAATCACTTCGTTTCACCTGAAGCTTACAACGAGCTGTTCACCATGCACGGCACGACCATGGTATTCCTCGTGGGCATGCCGATCTTGTTTGGATTCGCCAATTACCTGGTTCCGCTCATGATCGGCGCGCGCGACATGGCCTTCCCGCGGTTGAACGCATTCAGCTTC
>JAJXXG010000964.1 GCA_021781255.1 Acidobacteriota bacterium | reverse complement strand
CTCCGCCGAGTTCAGTCAGCAACGGCTGCTGCAGCGCCAGATCGCGGCAGAAGGAATCGATCGTTTTGATGCGAAGCTGCGCAGGCAGGTCCGGCAGTTGCCAGCCAAGGGCGCGCGAGCGTTCCAGCGCGCGAAGAGCAAGCGCGTCCATTGAGAATTCGTCTTGAGCCCGCGCCGGCGCATCGCTTGCAGCGGCTTTCTCCAACTCCGCCAGAATCCGATGGCGCATTTCGGCTGCGGCGGCCCTGGTAAATGTGATGGCGACAACCTCGCCGGGCTCGTCCACCTCGCTCAGCAGCCGCAGAAATCTGCGGGTAAGCAGATCAGTCTTGCCGGAGCCAGCCGGCGCCTGCACAAGAATGGAGCGCGCCTGATCGAGCGCCTGCATGCGCTGTCCCTGGTCGGGAGGCGGCTTCACGGACTTACTCATCGCTCGCCTCCTCGTCGCCAGGCTCGTCGCCTTCTGCCGCTTCGTCCCATGCCTCCAGGCGGGCCCTGTTCTCTTGCTCCTGCACGCGGCAAATGGTCTGCAAACCGCAGCGCTCGCAGGTTCGCGGATACTCGCGCGGGTCCACGTCGGCGCGGCCGGCCAGAAAGTTGTGCGCCAGCTGCTCAATGTACTGCTTCCACTCGTGCATCTGTTGATTTGTGAGCCGCGTCTTCACCAGAGATGAATTGCCCTTCAAGTTGCTGAACAGCGTTGCTCTGGCGTCCCTTAAGCGCCCGTTGAAGTTCGTCTCGCGTGAACGAACACTGGCAAACACAAGCCCGCCTGGATCTTCCTTCAGCGCGAATCCCGCATACAGAGGCAACTGCACATCATCGGGGCGCGGAAGTTCCCATGCCTTTGGGGAAACATTGCCGGTCTTGTAATCGATGACCATCAGTGAGCCGTCGCTGAGCCGGTCAATGCGATCGAGGCGCAGGCGCAGCGCAAGCCCGCCCAGATTGATGGCGCGCTTCGCTTCGGTTTCGTCCACGACAAAGGGGAGCCGCGTGACTTCATACTGCAACCACTCGGTCACCACCTGAACAAGCCGCAATTCCTCAAGCTCCAGATAGCGTTGCGGCATGCGTTCGCTTGCTCCGGCGGGCATCTCATCGCGCAAGACTGCATGCACATGGCCTGCGACAAACGCCTGCAGGTCGGGCAGGCGACACAGCTCCTCATGCGTTTTGATTCCATGCGGCGCTTCGCCCCAGACGCGGTGCAGCACAGCGTGCAGCAGTTGTCCGCGCTCAATGGCCGTCAAACCGGCTTCAGCCGGCTGCCAGCCCGTCGCGCCAAGCCGCGCAGTGGCGAAGGCCTTGAACGGGCACTGCGACTGCGCGGTCAGCACGCTCGCTCCGCCCGGCGCAACATCCGGCGAGAAGGGAACAAGGCTCGCATCCAGAAATGCAAACGTTTTTGTCTCCTCATGACAAGCCGCCAACAGCTCATCCGGCAGCGGCTGGGGCGGTCCGGCAAGCTGCGGAATCAGCCGGGACGGCCTGGTCTCGGTGTCCTCTTTATGAATGGCGCAGCTGAAATGGACCACGGGCGCCGCGGCCAGCAGCCGCGCGGTGATTGCCTGCGCCAGCTCCCAGTCGTGCCGGGGTGTGGCGTGCGGCATGCCTGCCTGGCGTTGCAGTTGGGGCGGAAGGAACGGATGCGTCGAACCGGCCGCTGGCCAGGTGTCCTCGTCTGCGCCCAGAAACCAGATCGCATCAGCGGTGAGTCCCGCCGACTCAGCCGGACCGGCAATCTGGATTGGCGCGTTGCCTGACTCGGGCGCAAACAGCGTATCGTCCAGAGTGCGCGTCAGCGTTGACAGAAAATCCGTCCAGCCAATGCGACGGCCATCAAAGCCCAGCGAACCGCAGACGTCAACGGCTTGTCCCCACCTGCGAAAAGCCTGATAATCCGCGCTCGAAAATGTGCGATTGCCGGGCAGCCCCATGTCCTGCAGCAGTTGCGGAACCAGCGCTGCCCAGTTGAACGGGCTCTGCTGGCGGCTTCTTGATTCCCGCAGTCGCTGCCGGGCCCTTGTCATGCGCTGCACCCATGCGGCCGGCAACGCATGTGCGCCTGGTAGTTGTCCGATAAAGGAGCCCAGCGTCCATTCCGTTCGCTCCAGCCCGCGGCGGCGCAGCGCGCGCATAAAGGCTTGCAGTGCTCCTGATTCCTCTGCGTCATGCGCGGCCAGAGCGGTCGAGAACAGCCAGTCCACCTCATTTTCTGCCAGCGTGCCATCGAGCCATTGCAGCAGCATGCGAGCTGCGCGCGCCACCCCATCCTGGCTGAGCGGGATGCCCAGCGAAAATTCGAAGAGCGGTGCGGCGCCGGGCGCGCCATGCCGCAGGAATGCGCGTTCCATCTCTCCGCGGCGCTTGCCGATGTCCTGCGTGATGACGAGCAGGCGGGCATCCGGGCTGGCTGCGAGCCAGCGCGCGCACCACAGGGCGCAGGCTTCCAGTTCAGCCTTGGTGTCGTTCGCAGCGTAGTAGCGAACCTCCTCAGCGGGTTCGCCCGTTGACCTCTCCTGCCACGCTCCCCATGCGCAAAGCAGATCTCGCTGCGCGGGGAGCAGGCGGTCGAATCCTACTGCGAGCAGAGGCGGGCGCGGTGTGTTGTCCACCTGCAGCAGCGCCGTCAATTCCAACTGCGCGCGGGCCGGGCTCAACAGCCCATGCGCCTTGCAGGCCTCATCGAAAGTCGAGAGCCAGCCGCTGAATGCTCCGGCGTCCTGGCTCCAGCCGGTGCGCTCCGTCTGCTTCAGGCAGCGCGGAGCATAGGAGCAGAGCAGTTCGTGCGCCTCCATTGCCATGCCTGCCAGCCGCAGGCGCGGACCCTCAAGCAGTGCGGCAAGTTGTTTCTCCCTGCCAACAATGTCTGCCCATAGCGCTTTTTCCTGCGCGGGATTCATCAGCATGCGGCTGTCGAAAACTCGTTCTTCCCAGGCCGTGCGGACAAAGGCTCTCCACTCCTGCATGTCCGGCGCGGGCCACGCCGCCAGTCCGTCAGCGCGTCGGCGGCTATGGAATGCCCCCTGCAGGGCGCGCGCGGCCCTGTCGCTGGACGCCACCACCCGCCCTCCATCGCGGAGCCAGCCGTCGATTTCTGCTTCCTCCCGTACTCCCATTTCTGCGTTATACGCTTTCATGCCGGGCCGGCGCTATGCGTGGGCGAATACCCGACTTGCCGCCGGTTGTACACTGGGGTGTGATACGTCGATTGCTTGCCTCCTCACTGCTCGCTGTTGTTGTGCTGGCTGGTTGCCGCTCTGGCCAGCAGGCCACAACTCAGACCCCCGCCAGCCCGTCGTACAAGGTGTACAAACTGCGCGGCAAGGTGATCTCAACCAATGCAGCCACGGGCGAGGTGACGCTCGACCACGAGGCCATTCCGGGCTTCATGGATGCCATGACCATGCCCTACAAGCTCAAAGATCCCAGCATTCTGGGCGAACTGCACGCCGGCGACGTGATTACCGCCGATGTGCTCGTCTCGCAGGATGCGGATGCCGACGTGCTTCTTGACCACATCGTCGTGGTTGCCCAGGGCAAGCCGGATTACAAGCCGACGGTCCTTTACCATGTCCCGGCTCCGGGTGACGTGGTGCCCGATTTCAAGCTGCGCAATCAGGACGGGCGCGCCATCCATCTGAGCCAGTTTCGCGGCAAGGCGCTGCTCATCACATTCATCTACACGCGCTGCCCGCTGCCCAACTTCTGCCCGCTTGTCACGCACAACTTCGCCGTGATCGACAAGCAACTGGCCGCCAGCCCCGCCCTTTATGCAAAGACGCATCTGCTCTGCGTCAGCTTCGATCCCGACCATGACACGCCCGAGCGGCTGCGCGCATACGGCGCGGGTTACATCGGCAGCAGTGACAAGCGGGCCTTTGCCCACTGGGATTTTGCCGCGCCGCAGAAGCCCGTGCTGACCGAGATGGCAAAATACTTTGACGTGGGCATCACCGTCGGTGCGGATGACTCAATCATGCACACGCTTTCCACCACGCTCGTCGGGAGCGATGGCAAGGTGGTCCGCTTCTATCACGGGAACGAATGGACGCCGGACCAGGTGCTGGCAGATGTGAAACAGGCCGCCGCCGGCGCCTGATTTTCCATTGCGCGCAGCTTTTTCTCAAGAGAATGGGAGTCAATCATCCATGAGCTATGGATTCAAGATCCGCGAAGATGCTGAGTTGGATTTCCTTTCACTGGGCGCGCTGGTTCACCGGCTCGACCCTGGCATCATTCCTTTCCGCAAGGCGACAACGTGCCAGATTCACGTCAGTGGCGGCGAGTTCAACGTGGCCGCCAACCTGGCCGATTGCTTTGGCATGAAGACGGCCATCGTCAGCGCCATGTCCGAATATCCCATCGGCGACCTGATTGCCGAGCGTGTGCGCGCCATGGGCGTGCGGGCCTTTTACAAGCGCTTCAAGCATGACGGCGTAACCGGCCCCAACATGGCAAGCGTCTACAGCGACCGGGGCCACGGCCTGCGCGCGCCTGTGGTCTTCTACAACCGCGCCAACGAGGCCGCAACGCTCCTCAAGCCGGGCGATTTCGATTGGAAGGCGATCTTTGCCGGTGGTGTTCGCTGGGTGCATAGCGGCGGCATTTTTGCGGCGCTCTCGCCCACCACGGCAGAGTTGGCGGCGGAGATGATGAAGGCCGCCAAAGCTGCGGGCGCCGTGACGTCCTTCGATCTGAATTTCCGCGAGAAGCTGTGGAAAATTCATGGAGGCAACCAGCGCGCCGTTGAAACCATCGCCAGGATCATTGAAAACGTCGATGTGCTGGTGGGCAATGAGGAGGACCTGCAGAAGGGACTCGGCATTCCCGGTCCAGAGGTTGCGTCCAAATCTAAGCTGGACCCCAGCGTCTTCTTCGGCATGATGGAAAATGTCACTCGAAAAATCCCGCACGTGAAAGTGGTCGCCACCACGCTGCGCGAAGTCCACTCCACCAACCACCATAGTTGGAGCGCGGTTGCCTGGATCAACGGAAAAACCTACACCGCGCCCACGGTCGAGCTGGACGTGCTGGATCGCGTCGGAGGCGGCGACGGTTTTGCGGCGGGCTTCTTCTATGGAATGCTCACCGGCGAGCAGCCGGAGCAGGCGATCAAGCTTGGCTGGGCGCACGGGGCGCTGCTGACTACGTTCCCCGGCGACACGACCATGGCCACTGTGGATGAGGTGCGAGCCTTTGCCCAGGGTGCCTCGGCTCGCATCCAGCGCTAGTCGCCGCGCATTGGCTTCTGCCCGCAGGCACGCGTGGTCCAGAGCAATTTGCGCAACTGATATTCTTGGCGTGCATCAAAGAGAGGTCACGTATGGCGAAAATAACACTGTTGTTTGCGGTTCTCCTTATCGTCCTGGGCCTGGCCGGCTATATTGGCACAGGCAGCCAGCACCCCACTGCGCTCATTCCTGCGTGGTTCGGCCTGGCCCTCGGTATCTCTGGCCTGCTGGCCATGAGCCCCAGCGAGGCGCGGCGCAAGCTGTTCATGCACATCAACGTCACCATTGGCACGGTGGGCTTTCTGGGCGCCCTGATTGAAGCGGTTCGCGGCTATGGCGCAGCACGCAGCGCGGGCGTCAATCCCGACATGATCGCGCTGGGCTCAAAACTCACCATGGCGGGACTAATGTTGTTTTACGTCCTGCTTTGCGTGCGCTCGTTCATCGACGCGCGACGCACGGGCAAGGTCTAACGCATGGGCGGGCTGCGCGGCGGCGGAATGGGCATGGGCATGCACGCGGAGCGTTCGCCGCGCAGCGGCGCGCGCGCTCGCCAGGCCGATCTGCCCAGGCGTAAGACCAGCCTGATGAAGCTGTCACCGCAGATATGGGCGCTTGTAGCCCCGCGCAAATGGCTGCTGGTCGCCGGGCTTGGCCTGATGATCGTCAACC
>JAJXXG010000392.1 GCA_021781255.1 Acidobacteriota bacterium | reverse complement strand
GTAAAGCCCGACTCATTTTGCGTTCTTGATCGGCCCGGCTGAAGCCGTGCCCTTGTTACAGAGCCGCTTCCGATTGAGTACTTCCGCAGCCTGTAAAGCCCGACTCATTTTGCGTTCTTGATCGGCCCGGCTGAAGCCGTGCCCTTGTTACAGAGCCGCTTCCGATGGAGTTCTTCCGCAGCCTCGAAGGCCGTGCCCTTGTTACAAAGCCCTCGATGGCATTCTTCAATGACCTGCAAGCTCATGCTATTGTCGCTCCTCGCATCGAGAAATCATGGCGCGTTTGCCCTGCTTACGCCCTGACGCCTGAAACCTGCCCCCTGAACTACAATCGACATCATGAGAGTAACGGTGGGCGTCTCCGGCGGAATCGCCGCATACAAAGCGGCAGAGTTGGTGCGCGCGATGCAGCGCCAGGCGGTCGAGGTGCACGTGGTAATGACCGCGTCGGCGCAGAAGTTTGTGCAGCCGCTCACCTTTGCCGCGCTCACCGGACACAAAGTGGTCACCAGCTTGTGGGAGGAATGGGTTGCGAGCGATGCCGAGGCCGAGCAGAATGGCATTGACCATATCGCCGAGGCGCAATGGGCCGACGCACTCGTGGTAGCTCCGGCCACGGCCAATATTCTGGCCAAGTTCGCTCACGGCATCGCCGACGATTTTCTATCCACGCTGTATCTTGCCACCACCGCGCCGGTGCTGGTTGCGCCGGCGATGAATGTGAATATGTGGAACCATCCGGCCACGCGGGCGAACCTTGAAATTCTGCGGCAGCGCGGCGTGCGCATCGTGGAGCCGGGAACGGGGGAGCTGGCCTGTGGAATGGTGGGCGCGGGCCGCATGGCGGAACCGGAGGCGATCGCCGAGGCAGTGCTGGGCGCGATCGGACGCCGACACGAACTGGCCGGCGAGGTGGTGCTGGTAACCGCAGGAGGCACGCGCGAGGCGCTCGATCCCGTGCGCTTCATTGGCAACCGCTCCAGCGGCAAGATGGGCTATGCGCTGGCCGAGGCCGCGCGCAGCCGCGGCGCCAAGGTGATTCTCGTCAGTGGGCCGTCGAGCCTGCACGCCCCGGCGCATTGCGAGCTTGTGAAGGTCACCACCGCAGACGAGATGCGGAACTCTGTGCTCACGCGCATGACGGAGGCAACGCTCGTCATAAAAGCCGCTGCCGTGGCCGACTATCGTCCTGTGAACGTTTCCGCGCAAAAGCTCAAACGCACGGGCCCGATGACGATCGAACTCGCGCCGACTGAAGACATTCTGGCCGAGGTGGTGCGCCGCCGGCGGCCGGGGCAGCTGATTGTGGGCTTTGCCGCCGAAACCGAAAACCGCATGGAAAACGGCCGCGCCAAGCTGCTCAAGAAGGGCGCCGACGCGATTGTGGTGAACGATGTGGCCAGCGAGGGCGTGGGCATCGACGCCGATACCAATGCGGCGACATTTCTTACGCGGACCACGGCCGTTGAGCTGCCTGAGATGCCCAAGCGCCAGCTTGCCGATCGCATTCTTGACGAGATTCTGACGCTGCGCCGACCGCGCCCATTGGTGCTGGAGCTCGATGAGCAGCGGGATGAGCAATCGCCGCAGGACCGCGTCCTGAGCGAGAGCGCGTCATTGAGTGCGAGACGCCGCCAGCTCATTGTGGAGTAGAAGGCTTGCCGCGCGCGCTCGATTCCGCCACTCGTGACGCTCTGGCCGAGCGCATGCGCTTCTATCGCGATCTGGGGCTGACGGATTTTTACCGGCGGCCCGTTGATCCTGACTCGGAATCAGGCGACCCAGGTCTCGATTCTGAGTCCTTGGTGGCCAATTCCGCTCCCGCAACAGCGCGGGGCGCCCCATCCTCTCGCCTTTCTTCCGGTGAGATGGCGGGACCGAACGAACCCAGGCCCACCCCCGAAACCCCAATCGCTCAGCCTAACGTCTTTGGAGAGGAAGCTGCCATCAAGACGCGCAAAGTTTTTCCCGCGCCTCCGCAAATCGCTGCTGCAATTCCCGCAGAGCAGCGCGCCGCCGCCCTGCAACTGATCCGCGACGAGATCGGCGACTGCACCCGCTGCGCGCTGCACACGGGCCGCCACTCGATCGTGTTCGCTGATGGATCGCCTACGGCAAGGCTGATGTTTGTGGGCGAGGGCCCCGGAGCCGATGAGGACGCGCAGGGACTGCCCTTTGTTGGCCGCGCCGGGCAACTGCTGAACAACATGATTGCCGCCATGGGGCTGAAGCGCGAGGATGTCTACATCGCCAATGTGGTCAAATGCCGGCCGCCGGGCAATCGGACTCCGGAGCCTGAAGAAGCCAACACCTGTTCGCCGTTCCTCTTCCGCCAGATCGACGTGGTGCGTCCGCAGGTTCTGGTGGCGCTGGGAGCCACGGCAGCAACGTATCTGCTGGGCGCGCGCCAGCCGCTGGCCGGGCTGCGCGGCCGCGTGCACGCCTTTCGCGGCATGAGCCTTATCGTGACGTATCACCCGGCGTTTCTGCTGCGCGATCCGCGGCAGAAGAAAGAAGCGTGGGCGGATTTGCAGATTGCGATGAAGGAGTTGGGGCTGAAGGCGCCGGGGCGGGGCTAGCGTTGCTATTGCTCCCGCCACAGATCCACGCCGCCCAGGATGCCATCGCGGTTCGACACGATGGTGACGTTTTTCGGAAGCTTGAAGTCGACTTTTTTAGTGTTGCCGCCGCCCAGGTAGAGATGGTCCCAGTTGAAGGTGGCTGCCGTCTGCTCGATGGCCTCGCGGAGACGCTTGTTCCATTGCTTCTTGCCGTATTTGTCGAGGCCGCGACGGCCAAGGTAGTCCTCGTAGGTCTTCTCGCGCCAGGGGTGATGGCCGAGTTCGAGGCCGGGGCAGAGCTTGCCATCGGTAAATAGCGCCGAACCCATGCCTGTGCCCAGCGTCAGGAGCAGTTCCACGCCGTGGCCCCTGATGGCCCCATAGCCCTGCACGGAGGCGTCGTTGGCCACGCGGACAGGCTTCCTCCATCGCTTCTCGAGTTCGGCCTGCAACGGAAAGTCTGCCCACCTGGGGTGAAGGTTGACGGCGGTCAATGTAATGCCACGCCTGATGACGCCGGGAAAGCCCACAGACACGCGATCGAAGCCGGGCAGGCGCGCGCGCAACACGTCCAGCGCTTTGAGCACAGCGCGCGGCGTGGGTACGCCGGGAGTGGCAATGCGCTCGCGATTACTGAACGACTTACCCGAGGGCAAGAGCAACATAGCCTTGATTCCCGAGCCGCCAATGTCGATGGCGAGCGTGATGGGGCGTGAGGCGCGCGACGAGGCGC
Organism: Acidobacteriota bacterium; assembly: GCA_021781255.1. The sequence goes on along the minus strand of JAJXXG010000392.1, from coordinate 2,616 downwards.
GGGACACAGGGGCGGCGAGCGTGGCTTTTGGCTTGATCACGGTTGCATTGTAAAGCGCTACGGTGCGTTAGGTCGTACGGTTCAATATTAAATGGAGATGAACGGGCCGAACCTGGGGTGCCCAGGGTTTGTGCAATGCCGAATATCCGGGCCCTGCCATATCCCCTACACTGAATCTTGCCTTCCATGCCTGCTTATTGCGAAGTCGCGTTGCCGGTGCCGCTGGACCACACGTTTACCTACGGGGTGCGCGCAGGGCAGAGGCCGCAGCGCGGGGCGCGGGTGATTGTCCCCTTCCGCAACGAGAAGCTGATTGGAGTGGTGACGGCGCTCGACGCGAAGGCTCCGGCTGAGATCGAGGTGCGGTACCTGGAAGCCGTGCTGGACGAGGAGCCGCTGCTCAGCGAACACCTGCTGGAATTGGCGGAGTGGACCGCGCAGTACTACCTGGCGCCGCTGGGCGAGGTGCTGCGCGCCATGTTGCCGTTGATGGCGGAGGTGCGCTGCACAGTCTATTACCGGCTGACGGACCTGGGGCGAGATGCGCTGGCGACCGCGGCGGAGGGCGACTCGGGGATTGACTCACAGTGGTCCGGGAAAAGGACAACCGCAGATCCTTCGACTCGCCCTTCGTTCTACGAAGGGCTCGCTCAGGATGACAGATTGAAAGGAAGTGTGGGCCGGCGGCGCGGAAAGCTCTCGCGTGAAACGCAGGACATGGAACACCGGGTGCTTTCGCGCTTGGCTTCAGGCGAGCCGGTGAAAGTGTCCACGCTGCGCACGGCTACGGCGGCCTCGCTGCCGCTGCTGGCCGGCATGGTGCGCAAGAAGTGGATTGCCAGGGAGACCGCGGCCGCGGAGCGCGATGCGCGGGGCATGGAACGCTTTGCCGTGCTGATTCCGGAGACGCGCCTGCCCAGGCTGACCGAGAAGCAGCAGACGATTCTAGCCGAGTTGGCGGCCTTCGGGGGAGAGATGCCGCTGGCCGAGTTGCGGCGGCGCGAACTACCTTCGTCTACGCTTCAGACATTAGTTCGCCGCGGGCTGGTGCGGATCGATGAGCGGCCGGAGGCATTTCGGCTGGGAGGGTTGACGCCGGCAGCCGAGCCCTGGAGCTTGAATGCAGCGCAAACCGATGCGCTGGCGACGATCACGGGCGCAATCGGGGGATTTCATCCCTTTCTGCTTTTTGGAGTAACCGGTTCTGGAAAGACTGCCGTCTATCTTGCCGCCATGCAGAGGGCGCTCGATCGGGGTCTTGCGTCAATTCTGCTGGTTCCCGAGATCGGTCTGACGCCGCAGATGGCCGGCCTGCTCGATCGGGCATTTGGGCAGAAGGTGGCGCTGTTGCACTCCGCGCTTACGCCCGAGGAGCGCAGTGAGCAGTGGCGGCGCATCCGGCGCGGCGACGCGCCGATTGTGGTCGGCACGCGCTCGGCGATCTTTGCGCCTGCGCCGAATCTGGGACTGATCCTTGTGGACGAGGAGCACGACCAGAGCTACAAACAGGAGGAAACGCCGCGCTACAACGCGCGCGACGTTGCGGTGATGCGCGCCAAGCTGGCGGGGGCCGTGGCGGTGCTGGGCTCGGCCACGCCTTCGCTCGAAAGCTGGCAAAACGCGGCGCAGGGCAAGTACGCGCGCATCGAGCTGCGCGACCGCGTGATGAACCGCCCGCTGCCTGAAGTGGAGCTGATCGACATGCGCCGCGAGTTTCAGGAGACCAGTCGCGACCAGCTCTTTTCGCGATCGCTGATTGAGCAGACGCGGGCGGCCCTGGACCGCGGCGAACAGGCGCTGATCCTGCTCAACCGGCGCGGCTACTCGTTTGCCGTAATGTGCCGGGCCTGCGGCGAAAAGCTGGAGTGCCGGAACTGCGCCATCGCGCTGACGCACCACAAGGCAGCAGTCGAAGAGTCCGGTATCGCGCAAGCGGGACAGCGGCTGGAGTGCCACTACTGCGGCTTTCGGCGCACGGTGCCGGCGCACTGCCCCAAGTGCGACAGCGAACACCTTTACTACCTGGGCGCCGGATCGCAGCAGGGCGAAGAGCGGCTCACGGAGATCTTTCCGGGCGCGCGCATCGGCCGCATGGACCGCGATACGGTGCGCGGGCGCTACGATTTGGAGCAACTGCTGGCGCGGCTGCATTCGGGCGAGATCAATCTGCTGGTGGGCACGCAGATGATCGCCAAGGGCCACGACATTCATAGTGTGACGCTGGTGGGCGTGGTGGGTTGCGATCACGCGCTTTCAATGCCGGATTTTCGCGCCGCAGAGCGGGTCTTTCAACTGATGACGCAGGTAAGCGGGCGCGCCGGACGCGGAGAGCTGCCGGGCCGCGTAGTGGTGCAGACGTACTATCCCGATCATTACGCGATTCTTGCCGCCACGGCGCACGACTACACGGCCTTCGCCGAGCGCGAACTGAAATACCGCCGCTGGATGCATTACCCGCCGTTCGGGGTGCTGGCAAACGTGCTGGTGCATTCGCAAAAGCTGGAGGAGGCCGCGGGGTGGGCGTCTACGCTCGGCAAATACCTTGTCAAAGACCAGAGCCGCGGCGCGGTGCGCGTGCTGGGGCCATGCACAGCGCCTATCGCCCGCATCAAGGGC
>JAJXXG010000276.1 GCA_021781255.1 Acidobacteriota bacterium | reverse complement strand
CCGCATCTTCCCGGTGCTGTTTGTGAGCGGACTGGCGAACATGGCGACCGACCACCTGCTGGACTTTCTGAAGGTCTACGCTCCGGCGCCGATTGAGCGCGCGCCCATCGCCGTAAAGACGCCCGCCTTGCAGGCCGCGGTGGCCAACGGCAGCTCGGCCGAGGCTTCTGACAGCGGCATCAGCTTCCGCAAGGTGGACGACGCGGAGCCTGTCGCGGTTGCCGTATTCAAGACCATGAGCGACCCGTTTGCGGGGCGCATCAGCTTCTTCAAGGTCATCAGCGGCGTGATCAAGAACGACGCCACGCTGGAGAACTATGCCCGCCGCAGCCAGGAGCGGTTTGCACACCTGAGCGTGATGCAGGGCCGCAAGGCGGTGGAGGTACCGGAGCTGCACGCCGGCGACCTGGGCGCCGTGGCCAAACTGCGTGAAACCCTGACCGGCGACACGCTGGGACAGAAGGGCGCGGAGATCCTGGTGGACGCGGCTACCATGCCCGAACCCGCCATGACCTACGCCATTGAGCCGAAGAGCCGCGCCGACGAGGACAAGCTGGCCCCCGCAATCCACAAGCTGATGGAGGAGGACCTGCTCATCCGCTTCTATCGCGACCCGATGACGAACGAGTTCCTCATCGCCGGTGCCGGCCAGCAGCACATTGAGACCATCGTGAGCCGCCTGAAGAAGCGCTACCACGCCGAGGTGACGCTGAAGGCGCCCAAGGTGCCCTATCGCGAGACCATCCGCGGCAAGGCCGACGCGCAGGGCCGCCACAAGAAGCAGACCGGCGGCCATGGGCAGTTTGGCGACTGCAAGATTCGCATGGAGCCGCTGGCCCGCGGCGGCGGCTTTGAGTTTGCCAATGAGATCTTCGGCGGAGCCATTCCGCGGCAGTTCATTCCTGCCGTGGAAAAGGGCATCGTCGAGTCTGCTGCGCGCGGCTACCTGGCCGGCTATCCGGTCGTTGACTTCAAGGTGACCGTCTACGACGGCAGCTATCACGACGTGGACTCAAACGAAATGTCGTTCAAGATGGCGGGCCGCCTTGCTTTCCGCAAGTGCATGGAACTGGCCAAGCCCTGCCTGCTAGAGCCGGTCATGAAGGTCGAAATCGAGGCTCCTGACGAGTTTGCCGGGACCCTGATGGGCGACCTGAACGGCCGCCGCGGCCGCGTGCAGGGCATGGAGTCCAAGGGCCGCACCACGGTCATTAACGCGGAGGTGCCCATGGCCGAGATGCTCACCTACGGCACCCAGCTCACCTCCATGACGCAGGGTAAAGGCAGCTACCACATGGAGATGGACCACTACGACGTCGTGCCGCAGGCGGTTGCCGAGAAGATTCTGGCCAACGCCAAGCGCCCGGTGGAAGAGGAAGAGGAGTAATCGACGGGTACGGCTCCCGGCGCATCCAAGGCGGAGGTGCCGGGAGATCCGATGTCTCTTTACACGCCTCTGTTATCAATGGCGGCAAAACCCGAGTTGGTAATGGGCTTTTCCGCCGTCAGCCATTCGCTGGGAAGAAAGGCAAAGATCGCTTCCACGCGGCCGAACTTGAAGCCGGGGTCGCTGGTGGGCAAGGACGGCGTGTGCTTGTCCGGGTTTGCGGTCAGGCGGAACCGTCCGTCAAATTTGCGCTTCAGAAACCAGCCCTTTTCCACGCCGCATTTAATCTTGATGGCATCCAGCGCGTAGCGGCCGCCGTACTTGGGGTTCTTGAGCTTGAAGGTGATCAGGTGGATGTGGTTGAAGTAGTTGAAGGAGCTTTCCTGCTTGTTCGTCCGCTTGGCCTGCCCTTCGCCGAGCACTTCAGAAGAGCCCGGGGTCAGATACCAGCTCGCCGGATCATTCAGTTTGTGATCAAATCCTGCGCTAGTGATCTCTTCAGTGGTCGCGGCAAGATACCGCGTACCGCTGATATCGGCTGTCATCATTGGGGAAGATCTCCGGGGATGGATTGAAGTTCGCTCTTGCCAGTCTGTACCAGGTTCCCCTCGTCTGCAATGAAATTTCGCTCCGGGTAGCCCTGGCATTGAATCCAGGCATCTGCAGCGGGCCTAAACTGCTCACTCGCAGGCACTTGCGGCGTCCAAACCAAAGTACCCTGCCACTCCCTGCGCTCGGAAGCCAACGCCGCAGGCACTAGAATGAAGGCAGTGGTGCCAGCTTCCCCGCTTACGGTGGCGAAACGCGTGAGCCGGTTCTGCGAAACGGAGAGAGTTTTATGCCTTTGATGAAGACGTCCAATCCCGCTCTTGGGGAAAATACCTTCCGCGACTTTGCGGGCAGCCGCTTTGGCGGAGCCATTGACGCGACCGCGCGCATGACCCTGAGCGGGACGGTCAACAAGACGGGAATCCTGCTGCTCTGCGCCTTTGTTACCGCGGCCTGGGTGTGGAACCTGTTCGTCAAGTCCGGCGATATGGCGGCCGTTGCCCCGCTGCTGCTGGTGGGCGGCATTGGCGGCTTTATCGTCGCCATGGTCACCGTCTTCAAGAAGGAGTGGTCACCAGTGACTGCTCCGATGTATGCCCTGCTGGAGGGACTGGTGCTCGGCGGCATGTCGGCCGTCTTTGACCTGCGCTATCCGGGCATTGCCATCCAGGCCGTCGGGCTTACCTTCGGCACGCTGCTGGCGCTGTTGCTGGCTTACAGCTCGCGGCTTATCCGCGTGACGCAGAAGTTCCGGCTGGGCGTGGTGGCGGCCACGGGCGGCATCATGCTCTTCTACGTGCTCCAGATGATCCTCGGCTTCTTCGGCTTCCACTTCACCTCAGTCAACGGCGCGGGGCCCATCGGCATCGGCTTCAGCCTGATTGTGGTGGGCATCGCCGCCCTGAACCTGGTGCTCGACTTCGACTTTGTGGAGCAGGGCGTGAACTACGGCGCACCCAAGTACATGGAGTGGTACGGCGCCTTCGGCATCATGGTCACGCTCGTCTGGCTGTACCTCGAGATGCTGCGCCTGCTCTCAAAGATGCGCAGCCGGGACTGATCCTCACCGGCACGTGTGGCGGCGCTCCGGAACTTGTTCGAGCCCCGCCCGCCGGGGATGCAAATCCTGCCCAGCACGAGCTTTTCCTCAGCCTGAGCGCACTTCCTGCCTGAATTTCGCCTTCTCCCCGGAATCTTTAGCCCGATTGCATCATCTGAGAGAATGATGGCAGTGAAGCGAGAGGGATATTGTGTCTTCCGGCGCGCGCAGGCACCGGTGCTGTTTGCGATTCTGGCCCTTGCCAGTTCGGGTGTGGCAGCGCATGCGCAGGCAGGCAACCCCTCCTCTGCCGCGAATCCATTCTGGGGCAGCGTGACCCGGCTCGGCGTGACCGACCAGACGATTCGCCTTTCGCTGGACGACGCTGTGCGCCGCGGCCTGGAGAACAACCTGGGCCTCAAGCAGGCAGAGTACGCGGAAAAGTCCATTCAGGGCGAAAAGAACCAGGCGCTGCAGGAGTTCCTGCCGGACATCTCGCTCAGCGGCGGCACGGGGGTCTTCCAGCACAACCTTGCAGCCGTGGGATTCGGCCCCGGCGTGCTGAGCAAGTTCGCCAGCCAGTATCCGGGGGGTGTGCTGCCCAGCGGCTTCTCGCCCATTACGCGCGACGACCTGACGCAGGGGCAGATCAACTTTCATCAGACACTCTTCTCCGGGCCGGTGATCGCCGGCTGGCGCGCGGCTAGCGCGGCGGAGAAGTCCGTATATTTCGCCAAAATGTCCGCACGCGGCGAGGTCGTGCAGCAGGTGGCCGACGCTTATCTGCTGGCCATTGCCGCCTCCAGCGAGGTGGACAACGCCACGGCGCAGGTGGCAGCGGACCAGGTGCTGTTTGATCAGGCAAAGGCCTCGCACGAGGCCGGCGTGGTATCGAACCTGGATGAGCTGCGCGCCCATGTGCAGTTGCAGGCGCAGCAGCAGCAACTGATTGCCGCGCAGAACGAACTGGAGAAGAACCTGATCCTGCTGAAGCGCGAGATCGGCATTGACCCCGGCCAGAAGATTCAGCTGACGGACCCGGTACCCTACAGCGACCTGGCCTCGCGCACGCCGGAGGAGGTGCGCGCCGAGGCCTACAAGTATCGCCAGGATTACCAGAACCTGCAGAATCAGCTTGTGGAGTATCGGGCCGTGCACTCGGCCTATCGCAGCGAGCGGTTGCCCACCCTGAGCTTTGGCGGCTACTGGGGCGTGGACACCGTGAACGGCGCGGGGACCCACGGCAACTTTGCCGCGGTGGGAACGCTCAGCGTGCCGCTCTTTCGCGAGGCAAAACTGCGCGGCGACGAAGATGCCTCGGCGGCGCAACTGGCCGCCATCACCGCGCAACTGGCGGACCTGCGCAATCACATTGACCAGCAGGTGCGCTCTGCGCTGCTGGATGTGAACGCCACGGCAAAGCTGGTGGATGTGGCCCGCTCCAACGTGGATCTGGCCAAGCGTGCGCTGAGCGATGAGACCGACCGCGTAAACGCCGGGGTGGATGACAATCTGCCGCTGGTGAATGCGCAGGCCACGCTGGCCACGGCGGAAAGCAACCTGGTGCAGAGCCTCTACCAGTACAACGTGGCCAAGCTGCAACTGGCTCGCTCCGCCGGAGTGCTGGAAACCCAGTATCGCGATTACCTGGGCCGCTAAGCGGCTTCACAAACACACCAAAGACGGGGCAGGCGCGGAACCAAGTCCACGCCTGCCCTGTTGCATTTCTCCAATTTTGCGCTTACTTCGCCGGAGCAACCTGTCCGGTCAGCGTCAGGTCGATATCCACCTGCTTGGCTACCTTGAGGATGAAGATGCTGGGATCTTTGAGGCCCCACTTCACATAGGGAACGGTGAAGTGCGTCTTGGCCGTCAGGCTCGACCCCTCGATGTGAATCTGCATGGGCACGGTAAGGTCGTGCGGGGTTCCGTGAAGTGTAAAGACACCGGTGACCTGGATGGTGGAATCGCCGGAAGTGGCGATGGTTCCCTGATAACTCTGCGGAGCAAAGGTGACCTGGGCAAACTGGGCAGCATCCAGCACCTCGGTGGTCATCTTGTGGTCGCGGCTCTTGTTGCCGGTGTCGCCGCTGCCCGCGGCCACCACAATCATGCCGGACATCCTGGGGGCGCTGCGATCAAAGTCCACAGTGCCGCTCTGCACATGGAAGGTGCCCCGCGTGCCATGATCGGACCCGCCGAGAAAGAACGACACCTGGCTCGCATCCGGCGTCACGGTAAACGCCTGGCGCTGGGCAAATGCACCGGGGACAAGGGCGAACGGCAGCATAAAAGCAATGGAACGAACAAAGGACTTCATGGTCTGTCTCCTGTATGGATAGGGTTGCGATTGGCACTCATCGGCTGATCCATCCGCTGCATCAGCCACAAACTCAGGGAAGCAATCTGGACATCGCCCAGGTACTCATGGCCGGGCATATCCGTTCCGGGCAAGCCGAACCTGGTAATCTGCGCCAGCCGGACGAGGCGCATGTTCCGCATCTCTGCCGGAGGAAGATAAAAGTAAGGACCACGCGCTAAATCCGGCGGAAGCCGCTTGAAGCTCGTCTTCCATTGGATGCGCGTGCGTCCATCCGCGTCGTGGCAGGTGGCGCAAAAGCGCGCGTAGAGCTGCGCGCCATCCACGCTGCCGGCCTGCGCCCAGGACGCTGGCGCGGGCTCCCAGTTCTCCTCTTCGGTGATATGTTTCTGCGCGTCCGGGCCCTGCAGGCTGGCCAGATATGCCACCAGGTCGGCGCCGCGCTCGTCGCGAAACAGAAAGGCGAACGAGGGCATGATTGAGGCTCCGCTCACTTGCCGCGGATCGTAAAAATGCGCCTTGAGCCACAGCGGGGAGCGCCGCACGCCTACCTCCGCAAGGTCCGGGCCCTGCCTGCGATTGCCGATCAGGGGAGGCTGTTCGCTGCGCAAGATCGGA
>JAJXXG010000065.1 GCA_021781255.1 Acidobacteriota bacterium | reverse complement strand
GCAGCGAGCCGAAAGATCTGCGGTTGCTGTTCACACACTCCGCAGCGGGTTGCCCCACCCTTTTCCGCGCTCTCTGCGGAAAGGGTGGGCTCGCCGGGTGCCCCAGGTCTCGCATCTGAGATCTGGGAGTAGTGTGCCGGGTGCCTGGGAAAGCAGGAATCAGACTCGGATGCCGGGTGCCCCATCCATGCCGCGTCTTTTGCGTCATGGGTGGGAAACCACAAACCCCATCCCCGCGCCACCCTGTCAACACCCCGAGGCCCCCAGCTCTCCCGTAACCCATTGAAAACAAGTCGAAAATTCCTGCAACGCGTTGTGCGAAGTATTTCCGGCCATTTCGCTAACCTTGAAGTATGCCGAATCGCGCGGCCACACCTGCACAGTGGCCCGCGTATCGCCGGGAGCAAAAGACAAGGGGGGGTACCCCACCCCCCCCTGAAAATTTTCTTTTCCACAGAAAATCGTGCGAAAAATTACGCGTTCGGATTTTCCATCTCTTCGCCTTTTGCCGGGTGCCATCTCAGATGCGGAGGAAGATACGTTTGCGATACATCCAGTACAGGCACAGCCAGTACACCACCATCACCGCAATGCCCAGCATCAGCGGCTCCAGCCCCGGCCCCAAGACCTGGAAGATCCGGTATCCCAGGTTGATGTGCAGGTTGCGCAGGATGAACTCCTCCCACAGGTGCGCCATCAGGTAGGCCGCAATCGAGTTCATGCCCACCACCACCAGTGGAAACGACCACTTGCGGAATCCCTTCACGTCGATAATCCACGAGAAGGCCGCCAGAAACAGGAAGCACACGCCGCCGCTGAACAGCGTCCAGCTCGGCGTCCAGATGCGCTTCACAATCGGGCAGATGTGCGCCGCGTGCAGCAGCAGGCCGCCCGCCATCAGCAGCACACCGGCCACGAAAAACCGCTTCACCGGAATCTTCGGCGCCGCCGCGCGGAACCACTCGCCCGCGCGCAGTCCCAGCAGCATGGTTCCCAGCGTTGGGATAAAGCTCAGTGTCAGGTATCCGCCATCGTTGTACGCAAACCGCGACGCCCGCGGAAACAGGTTCAGGAACCACACGTCAAACGCCTGGCCCAGGTTGCTGTTCTTGTTCCAGTGCGCCATAAAGCCGGTAAAGTTGTACGGCCAGTTCGGCGCAACGCCCACCGCGGCCCAGTCAAAGCCCGGCCCCGGCGCCGGATACAGCGCCCACGCCAGCCAGTAGCCAAACAGGATCGTGCCCAGCGCCGTCCACTGCCACTTCGGCTTGCAGAAGGCCAGCAGAAACGCAAACGTGTATCCCATGCCGATCTGCGTCAGCGTGTCTTCAAACGTAAAGTAGGTCTGCGTGCCGTTCAGCGACCGCAGCCAGATGCCCAGCGCAATCAGCAGCAGGCTGCGCCACAGCGTATGCGCCAGCATCCGTGCAAAGCTCTGTCCCTTGTTCACGCGGCTAGCCAGCGAGTAGGGCAGCGCCACGCCCACCAGGAACGTAAATCCCGGCTGGATCGTGTCGTGCAGTCCCATGCCCGACCACTCCACGTGCGTCTGGTTATACGCCAGGATGTGCCAGAACAAGCTCTGCGGAAAGGCCTTGGCCACGCGGGCAAAGCTCATCACCTCGCCCATCATCAGCAGCATCACCAGTCCGCGATACGCATCCACAGCAACGTTGCGCTGCGGCATCGCCACCGTCTTCCCACCCGCGTCCGCGCCGGCTTTCGCGCGGGGCTCGTCCACGGCCATTGTCATGGGCACGTTGTTCCACCTCACTGTTCAGGCTTGTTTGCTTCCCGCGACGCAGCCGCGCGTGGGCAAGCAGAGTGCATTGACCCTGTACGTTAGCACACGCAATTCGCCACTGGCCATCGCAATTCTTAGCCACCCCCGGGTTGACGGAACCCGTTCGCCGCCCTAGACTCATCCCGAAATTCCATAGACTTACGGCTTCCGCGGCAAGTGCTCCGCGCACGCCTCGCCATGCGCGCCAGCTTGCTTCGGTCGGAACCATTCTTTCGAGGAGCGTTATGAACAACGAAATTCCGGCTTCCCTTCACGATCTATCGCGCAGAGACTTCCTTCGCCTCGGGAGCGTCACCGCCGTCGGCATCAGCCTTCCCCAGCTGCACGCGGAAGCCCCATCGCCGCATGCCACCAGCATGATCGGCGTGCCCTTCACGCCCGTTGAGCCGCGCATCGGCATCATCGGCACCGGAGGCCGCGGCACCAGCCTGCTGCGCAATCTGCTCGCGGCCGACGTCAAAGTGCACGCGCTCTGCGACATCGTGCGCTCCAAAGCCGAGCACGCGCAATCTCTCGTCGTTGCCGCCGGACAAAAAGCGCCCGAGCTCTACACCAGCGGAGATCGCGCATTCGAGTCGCTCGTTGCCCGCGACGACCTCGACCTCGTCATCATCGCCACTCCATGGAACTGGCACGTCGAGATGGCCGTCGCCACCATGACCCACGGCAAGCACGCCGCCGTTGAGGTCCCCGCAGCCACGTCGCTTGAGGACTGCTGGAAGCTCGTCAACACCTCCGAGCGCACCCGTCGTCACTGCATCATGCTGGAGAACTGCTGCTACGGATACAACGAGACCCTCATCCTGCGCATGATTCATCAGGGACTCTTCGGGGATCTGCTCTACGGCGAGGGCGCCTACCTCCACGACCTCCGCGATGAGCTTTTCTCCAATCAGGGCGAAGGGCTCTGGCGCCGCACCGTGCATACACAACTCGGCGGCAATCTCTATCCCACCCACGGTCTGGGCCCCGTCGCCAACTACATGGGCATCCAGCGCGGCGACCGTTTCGACTACATCGTCTCCATGAGCACGCCGCAGCACGGCCTCGACGCCTATCGCAAAGAGCATCTGCCCGCATCGGACCCGCGCTGGACAGAGCTATACATCACCGGCGACATGAATACCTCGCTCATCAAGACCGCCGGCGGCCTCACCATCACGCTCAAGTTCGACACCGTCAACCCGCATCCCTACGACCGGATCAACATCATCGCCGGCACCAAAGGCGTCTTCGCCGACTATCCGCCGCGCATCTATTTTGACGGCCAACCCGGCGGCGAACAGTGGGGCAGCATCGACGCCTACAAGGAACATCAGCATCCGCTCTGGAAGCGCGAAGGCGAGATCGCGCAAAAGCTGGGCGGACACGGCGGCATGGACTACATCATGCTCTACCGCCTCATGGAGTGCATGCGCCAGGGCCTCGTCCCGGACATGGACGTCTACGATGCGGCGGCTTGGTCCGCGCCCGGCCCGCTCAGCCGCGCCTCCATTGCCAGCGGCAGCGCGCCCGCTCACTTCCCGGACTTCACCCGCGGACGCTGGCAGGAGCGCAAGGCCTCGCAAATTGCCACGCAGAGTTAAAGCCGGCTCGCCCGCTGGAAACACAAAAGGCCACCCCGCATCCGCCGGGTGGCCTTTCTCTTTGCGCGCAGAACGCGTCAGCTATCCTTGCGATACAGCAGGTTGCGGATGGCCTTGCGCCGCTCCGCGTTCATCTCGCTCTCTGACCTGCGCTCGGTCTCATCCATCGCGCGCCCGCCCGTGGAGCCGGTCTCCTCCGGCTCGCTGCACGCGGGGCAGCGGTTGGCAAAGCCCGGCTTGTCCGGCCGCAGCTCAAACTCTTCCTGGCAAACAACACACACTCGAATTGGAAAACCCATCCCTCTCGTCCCTGTCAGCGCGGAGGCTTCTTTGCCGCCGTCCTCGCTGCGCCCTTATGATGCTCTCGCGCTGATTGTCGTTGCCCGCCCGACGCATCCCCATCGCGGGCAAGTAAGAGGGCCGCCCCGCATCGGCGGAGCGACCCTGTTGGAACGCCGTCTTCGGCTCAGTTTACTTCGAGGCCACCAGCGGACGCGTGCTCAGCGAGCCGTCCTTGTAGCCCTTGGCAATGTCGGCAATCGACACCGGCTTGTAGTCGCCGCTGTGTCCGGCCTGGCCGAACTCGCGCATGCGCTGCGCCACAACCTTCTTCATCGCCTCGCGCGCCGGCTTCATGTAGTCGCGCGGATCGAACTTCTCCGGGCTCTCCCACAGAACCTTGCGGATGGCGCCCGTGATGGCCAGGCGGTTGTCCGTGTCCACGTTGATCTTGCGCACGCCGTTGCGGATGCCCAGCTGAATCTCCTCCACGGGAACGCCCCATGTCTCCTTCAGCTTGCCGCCGTACTGGTTCACAACGTCCTGCAGATCCTTCGGCACCGACGAGCTGCCGTGCATCACCAGGTGCGTGTTGGGCAGGCGCTTGTGAATCGCGATCAGCACGTCCATCTTCAGCACGCTGCCGTCCGGCTTCTTGGTGAACTTGTACGCGCCGTGGCTGGTGCCAATGGCAATCGCCAACGCGTCCACGCCGGTGCGCTCGGCAAACTCCACCGCCTGGTCTGGATCGGTGATGTGCTCCAGGCCGGAGCCGCCCGCACCGTGGCCGTCTTCCACGCCGCCCAGCACGCCAATCTCGCCCTCCACGGTGATGCCACGCTCATGGGCGTAGTCCACCACGCGCTTGGTCACTTCCACGTTCTCTTCAAACGTGGTGGGCGTCTTGCCGTCTTCCTTCAGCGAGCCGTCCATCATCACGCTGGTAAAGCCCAGCTCGATGGCGCTCTTGCAGGTCTCAAAGCTGTTGCCGTGGTCCTGGTGCATGGCAATCGGAATCTCAGGGTAAAGCTCGCTGGCGGCCAGAATCAGGTGATAGAGGTAGCGGTCCTGCGCAAACTGGCGCGCGCCGCGGCTGGCCTGGATGATGACCGGCGAACTGGTTTCCTTCGCGGCCTCCATAATGGCCTGAATCTGTTCCATATCGTTGACGTTGAATGCGCCGACGCCGTATCCGCCCTTGGCGGCCTCGTCGAGGAGCTGCCGCATGGAGACTAGAGGCATAGGAATTCTCCTTCTGGGGTTGGCTCCGGCCGCCTGTTCGCTTGGGCCCTGAGGGACAGAAAATCAGCCTGTCGGGCGGCGGGAACTGCAATCATCCTTATGGTAGCAGACGCTCGCAAGTCCAAAACGTGTTCGCCGCCACACCCGCGGAATCCGTGAGGAATTGCCTCTCTTTGCCTGCAGCTGAGGGCGCGGCTCAGCCTGCTTCCGGCCCTGACGGCAGCGGCTCCCCCACCGCGCGTTCGCGCCAGATCTGCAGCAGCACACCGGCAATCGTAAACACCACCGGCCCCAGAATCAGCCCGCTGACCCCGAAGTACCACACCCCGCCCAGCATCGCGATAAAGATGGGCACCGTGTGCAGCCGCAGGTGCGAGCCCACCAGGATCGGATAGAGAATGTTGTCCAGCGTGCTGATGACCAGCGACCCGACACCCAGCAGAATGAAGGCCTGCACCCAGTGGTGCATGATGGCGAGATAAATCACAATCGGCAGCCAGATGACGAACGCGCCCACCGCCGGAACCAGCGCGGTGATCATCGTGGCCACGCCCAGCAGCAGGGCTCCGCCCACGCCCAGCAGAAAGTAGGTTATCCCTGCAACGAACCCCTGCACCGCCGCAACCACAAACCGCCCCAGAACCAGCGCCCGCACGGCGTTGTGGACCCGCGTGAGCAGGTAATCCTTCTCGTTCTCCTCCAGCGGAATCAGCCTGCGGACGATGCCCACCACCTCGGCCGAGTCACGCAGCAGAAAGAAGAGAACAAACATCATCACAATCAGCTGCACCAGCCCTGAGATGGAGCGTCCCAGCAGCGCGGCCGCCTTGCCCGTGGCCGCCCCGGCGGTCTTCTGCAGGGTCTGCGCCAGGTCCCAGTTGTCTGAAAGGTACTGCAGCATGCCGGCCACCCGGTCATGCCGCTGCAGGAACTCCCGGAAACCCTGCTGCGCCGCGCCGTTCTGCAGACCGCGCACCGCGTCCAGAATGTGATGCCCCGCGCTGGTCAGGATCAG
>JAJXXG010001029.1 GCA_021781255.1 Acidobacteriota bacterium | reverse complement strand
CGTCCGCCATACCATTCTGCAGACCCCGTATGAAACCAGCGGGCAGCAGGTGGCTCCCACCATCGACACGCACACGTGGTATCAGAAGCGCGAATCCGCGGCGCAGGCCGGCCAGGTCTATGAAGATGCCCTGCAGTTTGCGCCAACCGGACCCTATTACGGCAAGCCGGGGTATTGGGCGAAATCGAAGAACAACTTCGCTCCCCGACTGGCCATCGCGTACTCGCCGGACAACAAGACCTCCATTCGTCTTGGCGCCGGTATTTACTACGACCACTACGGCGAAGCGCTGGTCAGCACCTTCGACCAGAACGGCTCCTTCGGCATGAGCTCTTCGGTCACCAACCCTGCCGGACTCTACTCGATGGAGGGGTCCTCGACGCATCCTGGCTCTCCACGGTTTATGGGCAGAAACGTGCTGCCGCCCATCAACAACGGCGCGTCTCCAACCACGCAGACATTCCCGTACTACGCGCCGCAGGGCAACTTCGCCATCACCTGGGGTCTCGACAGCAAGATCAAGACTCCGTACTCTGAGACATTCGATTTCTCAGTCCAGCGCGAACTGCCCGGCGGCTTCACACTTGAGACCGCTTACGTGGGACGCCTTGGCCGGCACCTGATCCAGCAGCTCGATCTTGCCGAGCCTGTCGACTACGTCGATCCGCAGGGCGGCGGCGATTACTACGCCGCGGGCACCAAGTTGTCCAAGACCGTCGATCAAAATGGAGGCGTCGGCGGGCTGACCTATGACGTGAATGGCAATCCCACCGGATCGTTGGTCAACGTTGCGCCGATCCAGTATTTCGAAAACCTCTTCCCCTTCATGGCCAATCTGGACTACACGGGCCAAAGTGCAACGCAGGCCATCTATGACAATGAGTGGGCTCCTTATCGCGGATACCTTGGCGCCACCACCGCGTTGTCTGATATTGATTTCTTCTGCGCCTACTACTACCCGTGCCCTGCCAACTATCAGTCCAAGTTCTGGCAGGACCAGTTCTCCTCGCTGTATGCGCTGTCCAGCATCGGCACCAGCTACTACAACGCCGGGCAGATCATTCTGCGCCATCCCATGAGCCACGGCCTGCAGATGGACTTCAGCTACACGTTGTCCAAGTCCATTGACATGGGTTCTGACGCGGAGCGCAGCAATGAGTTCGGCTCATCCAGCAACGGCACGGGCGCATTCAGCGAAATCCTCAACACCTGGAAGCCTGAACTGAACCGCGCGCCGTCGGACTTCGACACGCGCCACCTGATCACCGCCGACTACGTTTATCAGCTGCCTATCGGGCGCGGAAAGACGGTTCTCAGCGGCGCCAACAAGTTTGTTGATGGCTTCGTCGGCGGCTGGCAGTTGACCGGCACCACCCGCTGGTCGAGCGGCCTGCCCTTCTCGCTGTTCGAGCCGGGCTGGTCCACTGACTGGCAGATTGAAAGCTATGGCGTGGTCACCGGCAAGGTGAAGATGCGCCGCCACTTCGACCAGAACGGCGCTCCTCAGTTCTTTGACGATCCGAACGGCATCAACAACGGCGTCGCCACGGGCGGCCCGATTCGCCTGCCGTATCCCGGCGAAGCAGGCCAGCGCAACAACTTCCGCGGCGATGGTTACCTTGACCTCAGCTCCGGACTGGACAAGACCTGGCAGATCCGCGAGTACGGCGCGCTGAAGTTCGCGTGGGAAGTGTACAACGTCACCAACACGGTGCGCTTCGACCCGGCCTCCATCGGCTCACAACTGACCGGCGGCAACCTGGGCGTCGCCAGCTCGCTGCTGACACAGCCCCGCCGCATGCAGTTCAGCCTGCGCTACGACTTCTAAGCTGAACGCAACGGTATAACCCTGGCGCCGGTAAAGCTCACGCTTCACCGGCGCTTTTCTTTTGGCAAAATGCGATGCGGTTCGGATCAATAGCTGCGGATTCGTGGCTGCCCGCTGCGCTGTCGCTGCTCAGCCGGCTTTGCGCACCTGCGCCGCAATCCTGCGCAACTCCGCCAAAACCCGGCCGAGCGCAGCCGGAGCCGCATTGCGCGTTCCCAGAGCGAAGTAAAGGTCGCGATAGAGCGGGTAGAGCTGCTCATAGACGGCGGCGGCCTGCGGGTCCGGTTCGACCGTGCGCAGCGGCAGGCAAACCGCGGCCTGCGCCTCTTCAATGGTCTTGTAGGCGCCAGCCGCGAGCAGCGCCATGATGCCCGAGCCAAGACTCGTGGGAATGCCCGAGGGCACCAGCACCGGCTTGTTCAGCACGTTGGCGTATACGCGGTTCAGCACTTCATTCTTCTGCGGAATGCCGCCCGCGTTGATGACGCGGTCCACGCGCACGCCATGCTCGGCCATGCGCTCCAGAATGATGCGCGTGTGAAAGGCCGTGCCTTCAATCGCGGCAAACAACTCGTCCTGCGCCGTGTGGACAAGGTTCCAGCCCAGCGTTACGCCACCCAGTTCGGGATTCACCAGCACGGTGCGGTCGCCGTTGTCCCAGCTCAGGCGCAGCAGGCCTGTCTGCCCCGCTTTGTAGGCGTCCAGCCCCTCTGACAGCGCGGCGACTGTGGTCTGCGCGCGGCGGGCCACGGCCTCAAAAATGTCGCCTGTGGCCGAGAGGCCCGCTTCAATGCCCGTGAACGCGGGATGCACACTGCCCGGCACCACGCCGCACACGCCGGGGACGAGTTCCGCATGGTTGGCCATGGCGATGATGCAGGTGGAGGTGCCCACCACGTTTACCACGTCGCCCTCGCGGCAATTGGAGCCGAGCGCGTCCCAGTGCGCATCAAACGCGCCCACCGGAATGGGAATGCCCGCGCGCAGGCCCAGCTTTTCTGCCCACTCCGGCGAAAGATGTCCGGCCAGATGGTCACTCGTCATATACTCCCCGCCCATCTTGGCGCGCACCCCGGCGAACAGCGGGTCCACGGCCACCAGAAATTCCTCCGGCGGCAGCCCGTCCCACTTGGGATTCCACATCCACTTGTGGCCCATGGCGCACACGCTGCGCTTGAGGCCGCTTACGGTCTTCACGCCGCACAGCGTGGCGGCCACCATGTCACAGTGCTCCAGCGCGGTCACAAACTTCGCACGCTTTTCCGGGTTGTGGCGCATCCAGTGCAGCAGCTTGGCAAAGCCCCACTCGTGCGAGTAGACGCCGCCGCACCACTCGATTGCCTCCAGACCCATGGCGTGGGCCTTGGTGGTAATCTCCTCGGCTTCGGAGTGGGCGCGATGGTCGCACCACAGATAGTAGTCGTCCAGCGGCTCCAGGCCCTCGCCGACAGGGATGACGCTGGAGCCGGTCGTGTCCAGTGCGATGGCGGCAACATCGCTGCCAGCCACGCCGGTGGTGCGCAGCGCCTCCCGGGTGGCCGCGGCCAGCGCCGCCATTTGATCGGCGTGCGACTGGGTGGCGAAATCGGGATCGTCGCGGCGGCGATTCAGCGGATAAGGCGCCGAAGCGGTGCCGATAGGGCCCTTTTTGCTATCCACCAATGTGACGCGCACGCTGAGCGTGCCAAAATCGACCCCGGCCACGACCGTCATGAGGGAAAACCTCCAGTAAACGCTTACCCATTTGCAATCAAGACTACACCATCCCAGCATGGCAATGGCAAGTCCTTCTTCCGCTCAGGGGAATTCGAGCGCAAATTAACGCGCTCTGCCCGCCACAATATGGCCCACGGGCGCGGTGCCCGGCGATGGAGCGCCGACCGGCGGCGGTGGACTATTCGCCACCCTCGCGCCCCGCAACGGCGGCAACAGAGCGCCCTGGTTCTTTACCAGAATCGAGATGCGCCGGTTCGACGGATCGTAGGGATTGTTTTTGACCCGGAGAAGCTGGTCGGCGTATCCGCGCACCTGGGTCACCTGGTCGGTGCGCACTCCGTTCCGCTGCATCAGCCGGCGAGCGGCGTTGGCCCGGTCAGCCGAGAGCTCCCAGTTGCCGTAGTCGGCGTCATTGGAGTAGGGCGCTGCGTCGGTGTGGCCCTCGATCAGCAGGTGATTCGGCAGCGTCTTCAGCTCCTCGGCCAGCAGCGCCAGCAGTTCCTGTCCCCGGTCGCTCAGGCGCGCGCTGCCGCTCTGGTAGAACGTTCCATTCTTATCTTCCAGCAGTTCAATGCGCAGCCCTTCCGGCGTAATCGTAATCTCAATCTGCTTTGAGAGCGCTTCCAGATCCTTCCGCGCCTTGATTTCGTGCTCCAGCTTCGCTTTCAGTTTTTGCATGTCATCTGTCGCCGGGGTCACAATTTCGCCGGTTCCGATCATGGTGGTGCCCACCTGGCTGGCTACTCCCAAGGGGTCATTGAAGTATCCTGCCACGGCCTTCCTTACCTGCTCACTGGAGTTCATCAGCCACAGCACGATGAAGAGGGACATCATCGCGGTGACAAAGTCGGCGTACGCCACCTTCCACGCCCCGCCATTGTGTCCGCCGTGGCGGGTTTTTCTTTTGACGACAATCACCGGCTGAATCCTGCTCGGCGTCATAATGCAGCACTCCTCTCCGCAGAGCCTTCAGCGCTTAGGCAGCGGCAGCGGACTCGCCCGCCTGTCCGTGACTTTTGCAGAACTTCTCCATCTCGTCAAAGCTGGGCCGCACGTGCGCGGGAATTGCGCGGCGCCCCATCTCGACAGCGATCATGGGAGCCGAGCCCTTGAGAAACGACAAGAGCAGCACGCGCAGCACGTGGAGATAGCTGTTGTGCTCGTCGGCGGTCTTGCTCATGTTGGAGCTGAGCGGGCCAAACACGCCGTAGCACAGCAGAATGCCCAGGAATGTGCCCACCAGCGCCGCAGCCACCTTGTGGCCAATCTCCTCCGGCGGTCCGCCCAGCGCGCCCATGGTGATTACCACGCCCAGCACCGCGGCCACAATTCCCAGGCCCGGCAGCGCATCGGCAACCGTGGAGAGGGCGTGAACCGGCTGCGTTGCGTCGTGGTGATGCACCTCCATGTCCAGCTCCATCATCTGGTCCATTTCAAACGGCTCGACGCCCCCGGTGATGGCCATGCGCAGCGTGTCGCACACAAAGTCGCGCGCATGGTGATTGTTGAGAAAGTCGGGATTGCTCTTGAAGATGGCGCTCTCGGCCGGCTTCTCCACATCCGTCTCCACGCTCAGCAGGCCCTCTTTGCGCACTTTGTTCAGGAACTGGTACATCATCTTCAGCGTGCCCAGATAGCGTTGCCTGTTGAACTTCGATCCGCCGAGGACGCCCCTCAGCCCAGCCGCGATGTCTTTCAAGATATGCGCGGGATTGGCCGCGAGCAGCGTTCCCAACGCCGCTCCCGCAATGATCAGCACCTCGGCCGGCTGAATGAGCACGGCAAGATGGCCCTTCTCCATCAGAAAGCCGCCGATGACCGCCGCAAAAACCAGCAGAATGCCCAGTACTGCGATCATGACCGTCTACCCCGCGCCATTGTGATGCAATTGCCGCACGAGCGCACGCTTGCCATCGCAGATTCCATCTGCTCCGTACAATCGCTCACGCAATCGCTGACGCAATTGCTCGTGCTATTGCGCATGCACACCCTCTCACCTGCTTCATCGGCAATGGGCGCGCCAACTTCACAGGTGGGAGCCGCAATGTGCTGGAATTTACTGCGGAAGGGAAGGCGGCGAGAAGAGCCTCAGTTTCCGCGTGGTGCGCGCTCTTCGCCGGTGGCCGTGCCGCCGAGCGGCAGGCGCACTACAAACTGCGTCCTGCCCGGTTCGGACTCGACGTGGATGACGCCGCCGAACTTCTGCGTCACGATGCGGTGCACGATTTCGAGCCCCAGCCCGGTGCCCGAGCCCTGCGGCTTGGTGGTGAAGAAGGCGTCGAAGATGCGCGGCAGCACGTCGGGCTCAATGCCTGCGCCGTGGTCGGTGATGCTCACGGCCAGCCAGCCGGGCTTCGTCTCTGTTTCTGTCCAGGTGGCAATCT
>JAJXXG010000541.1 GCA_021781255.1 Acidobacteriota bacterium | reverse complement strand
CTGGAGGACCTCCCTCTGAACGGTCGTAACTTTTCGCAGCTTGGCCTCTTGCAACCAGGAGTCGTTCCCTTGACGCCGGGGATAGCAGAAGCAGGCGGATCTCTGCGCAGCGGACAAGCTTATGCAGTCAACGGCCAGAGGCCTGAATCCAACAACTTTCTTATCGATGGAGCAAACAACTTCAACGGCATCGACGGCGGGTTTGTTCTTAAGCCGCCCGTGGACGCGATCAGTGAATTCCGCATCATCACGCTGAACGCGAATGCGGAGTTCGGAGGTGCGCTTGGATCCACGACGAACATTATCACGCGGTCTGGGACGAACCATATCCATGGAACTTTGTGGGAGTTCCTGCGCAACGACGCAGTTGACGCCAACAATTACTTCGCACAGACGAAGGAACCGCTGAAGCAAAACCAATTTGGCGCCACTGTCGGCGGGCCGATCAAGAGGGATAAAACATTCTTCTTCGGCTATTATGAGGGCTTCCGCAATCGCCAGGGGGAGACGGCGCTGACTACCGTGCCATCGGTGAAGGAGCGTGGCGGCGATTTCTCAGAACTTTGTCCGGAAGGCTTCACGAGCGGCTTCTGCAATAATCCTTCACACCAGCTTTTCAATGTCTTCGCCAACGCACCTTATCCGAACAATCAGGTGCCGCAAGAGCAGTTCAATTCGATTTCAGAAGGCCTGTTGAGCTTCTTCCCACTTCCAAACGTAGGTACAAATCTCTTCTCGACAACGCAAACGTTGAGCAATGATTCCGATCAGTTTGGTATCAAGGTCGACCACTATCTCAACTCGCGCGACACGCTGAATTTCCGCTATATGTTCAACCAGCTCTCCCAGTTCGATCCGCTATCGCCGGGCGGGGCCAGCGTGCCGGGCTTCCCGGTAGGCGAAGACCAGCGCGCACAGAACTTTGTTGCGCAGGAAACGCACACCTTTTCGCCATCCCTCATCGCAGTGGCGCGATTCTCCTTCTTGCGCAACAAATTTCTCTTCGGAGAGCACGAGAACCATCAATCGCCCTCAGCCCTGGGATTCCAATATCAGCCGAGTCTCGACATCGCCGCCGGACCGCCATTCATCCAGGTAAATGGTTACTCGACGATTGGCGACCCTATCACCGGCCCACGCAACACCTACGAAAATGTCTTCGATTACTCCGGCTCGCTGAGCTGGGTGAAGGGTAGGCACGAGCTCAAATTCGGCGGGGGATATCAGCACCAGCAGATCAATGTGCTGCAGGGCATCGCAACCAACGGCTTCTTCGTCTTCATGCCGTTCCCGGTAACGGACGCATTTGCCAGCTTCCTCGTCGGGCAGCCTGTCGTCTTCCTGCAGGGTATCGGGAATTTTTCGCGAGGAATCAGAGGCAACAACGCGAACGGATACGTGCAGGATACCTACAAGGTCACGTCGCGATTCACAATCAATGCCGGACTGCGCTACGAGCTTCCTGAACCGTACACCGAAATTCATAACCGCATGTCGCTGTTTGAACCGGGGAAGAAATCCAGCGTTTTGCCCAATGCGCCGGCGGGGTTGTTGTATCCAGGTGACCCCGGCGTGCCTGCGGGCCTCATTCCTACCGATAGGAAAGCATTTGCGCCACGCATTGGCCTCGCATGGGACCCGACCGACCATGGCGATTGGTTGATAACTTCGGCCTACGGGATCTTCTATGAGCCTTACTACACCGGACAGGGTGGACCGTTGCAGTCGCCAATCAGTGCTCCTCCCTACCTGGGAACTCCACAGGTGAGCCTGCCGAACTTCGCGGACCCGTTTAACGGCAATCCCCCCGCCGCGGGGACATTTTCCACGCCACTCACCAATCTGACTCTGTCGCCTACGTTGACTCTTCCTTACACGCAGGACTGGGATTTGAACTTGCAGCGCTCCTTTGGATCCAATTGGCTATTAGAGATCGGATATGTGGGCACGAAGGGTACGCACCTGCCGCGCTTCATCGAAGCGAATCCGGCGGTATTCGTTCCTGGAACCGTGAACGGCCAGCCGATTTCGAATTCCAGCAATGCCGATCAGCGGAGACTCTATTCGGGCTGCACGCTTGCCGATTCGCCGAGCAGTTGCCAGTTTTCCTCGACCGGCGAGATTGCAGGTATCGCCAACTCGTCCTACAGCGCGATGGAAACATCTCTGCGCAAGCGCTTCAGTCATGGACTTTCATTCCTTTTGTCGTACACCTGGTCGAAGACGATCGACGATGTTTCGTCGTTCAACATAACCGGATCGGCGGCGAAACCTGTCGCAGGCGAAAATGATCTCGCCCAGGATCCATTCAATCTGGCAGCCGAGCGTGGCCTCTCGCTGTTCGACGCGCGCAACCGATTCGTTGCCAGCTATGAATGGGCGCTTCCATTCTGGGCCCATGCGCAGAACTGGTACCAGTGGGGCCTCGGTGGATGGCAGTTGGATGGCATTGCCACGCTCATGAGCGGCACGCCATTCACCGTCTTCGACTCGAATGATGTTGCAGCGCAAGGCAGCGCACCAGAAATCACCGGATTCTCTGCGCAGCGACCCAATCTCATCGGCAATCCCAATGATGGGCCGCGCACAGTCAACGCGTGGCTCAATGCCAGTGCCTACCAACGACTCGACCCTGTAGCAAATGCGGGACAATTTGGTACCGAAGGCCGCAACGTGAATATCGGCCCGGCGTATGCGGACTGGGACTTCGCTGCACACAAGAATTTCAGGGTGACGGAATCGATGCAATTCCAGTTCCGTGCAGAGCTTTTCAACTTCCTGAACCGCACGAACTTCCGGCTTCCCGATAGCGACATTAGTTCCCCGACGTTCAACCATGTACTTGCCGCAGAAGCTCCGCGACAGGTGCAGTTCGCGTTGAAGTTTATGTATTAACAGGTCGAGTTCTGAGACATGAGTAACGAATCGTTGCCCGATATTGCACAACTGCAAGCGATGGAATTCCATCGCTCCGCAGCTTCATCCAGCAATCTACCGCTGGTGGATGAACGCGAAGCAAATGCGGAGGTACTCGCATTATTTGCGCATTATCGTGAAAGATTTTCCCGGACTAATCTTCCTGGAATTGTGCTGTGCTTTGCCACGAACTCTGCGCTACTGAAGGGCATGCTGGAGATCGCTGAGAACTGCTTGTTCTGCGAGAGCCTTTTGAGCCGCAGGCATAAGGAGATGATTGCCACCTATGTCTCGCGGCAGAACACATGCCCCTACTGCGCCGATAGTCATGGCGCATTGCTAGTAGCGCAGGGCGGGTCACACGATATGATTTGTGCTCTAAAGGACGGCGATCTCAATCCAGAACTCTTCACAAGCGGTGAACTGGCCCTGCTGACGTTCGCCGGAAAGGTTAACGAGAATTCGTCAACTCTCAAACGCATCGATGTAGATGCAGCAATCCGCGCCGGTTGGACCGAAGAGCAACTGGCCGAGGCCGTACACATTGCAGCGCTCTTCGCAGCCTTCAACCGAATCGCCAACGGCTTTGGACTACCTTCCCCCTATTCTGGCGGTTTCCGAGGCCAGCTATGACCGAACCCTCCAATCCGAGACGGCCGAAACGTGGCTCTTGGACTCCGCAACCAGAGACCGCTGCACTTCTAAGTGTCTCCGGAAATTCCATCAACGGACTGCGTGAAACCGTGCCGCGACGGCCTTCACCGTTCTTCTGGCACCCGCCGGATCAGCATCCGTGGGGTGATCTGCAACTCCTAGCGCGTAAGAACTCGCGCAAATGCCCTGGATCGATCGAAGCGTTTCAGGGAGCGTACGACTATCCTGCGTTGACCCAGGTTGCTGAGCAGCGTAATGAATCGTCGCCGCAGAAACTCGCCGAGGCGGCCAAGAGCTTTGCGCTCTCTCACGAGGCAGACGACATTGGGATCGCCCCGATGGATCCTCTCTATGTATTTGAGGGCTACACGATCAATTACCCTTCGGTCATTGTGCTCGCACTCGCCCATGATTACGAGCGCCTGCGCGAGGTCCCTTCCGACCAAACCAATGGCATCGGGGTCTGCGACGTGGGCGATCAATATGCAAGAGGTACACGGTCTTCCTATGCCTTGGCCAACTGGATTCGTTCTCAGGGCTATCACGCCGATCCATACCCCGGTCCCATGGCCGGAGGGCTATTGCTCATTCCACCAGCAATTGCGGCCGGACTCGGCGAACTCGGGAAACACGGATCGCTGATCAGCCCACGCTTTGGCGCCGGCGTCCGGCTTGCGGGCGTAACCACTGACATGCCACTAGCTCCGACGCCGTCCATACATTTTGGCGCCGACGAGTTCTGCGGAAACTGCCAGGTTTGTACGCAGGCGTGTCCTCCCGGCGCAATCACACAACAAAAACAAATGGTGCGCGGCATCGAAAAGTGGTATGTGGACTTTGATAAGTGCATACCCTATTTCGCCGAAGCTGCATCCTGCGGCATCTGCATTGCGGAGTGTCCATGGACGCGCCCATCGGTGCGGCCAAAGCTGCTCACAACTATGGCTAGACGGATTGGTAAAGAATGAGCGCGGCACTCCGTCATACTGACGAAGAAAACTCAATTCGCTATCCCGGGTGGGGCGTTCTCGCTGCTGCCTTCGCCGGAGTGATGGTGAGCTTTGCTCCGATTATTCCCTACACTTTCAGCCTGTTCCTGGATCCTTTGCATGCGGCTTTTGGCTGGAAGCGCGAGGCAATGGACGGAGCGTTCGCGTTGGCTGCCATCACGGTGGCGTTTGTCTCCCCGCTCATCGGAATCCTGCTGGATCGCTTTCCTCCGCGCCGCATCATCCTTCCAGGGATTCTGGTATTCGCCGTCGCGCTGGCCACGTTGAGCAGATTGACATCGCACATTGTGCAGTTTTATGCCACGTTCTTTGTAATCGGATTGGTGGCAAATGCCACTGCGCAATTCGCGTACACACGCACCATCCTCACATGGTTTACAACCCACAGAGGAATGGCCCTCGCGCTATTGCTCACGGGCAGTGGCATCGGGTCTATTTTGATTCCGCCACTGACGGAATGGATGATCCAGCGTCACGGATGGCGCAGTGGTTTTCTTCTTTTGGGTAGCATCGCGATTCTTGGCCTTCCTCTCGCTGCGATACTGGTGCGCAATCGCCCGGAGGCTGCAATCGTTCAAGCCGAACACCACAGCGACATTGGGATGACGGTTCCAGCAGCATTGAGAACCGCGGCATTCTGGATTCTGGCCTTTATCACCATCCTTTCCGCATTCAGCGAAAACGGCCTGGTGACGAATCTCGCTTCCATCCTTACCCAACACGGCGTGCTTGTCGCCACTGCAGCTTTTGCTCTATCGGTTCGCGGAGGGGCGGGCATCATTGGCCGACTGGGCATTGGGTTCGCAATTGACCGTGTATCTCCGGAACGCATCCAGAGCTTTGTTCTGGCATTGGCGGCCACGGGAACGCTCATTCTTGCCTTTGCCGGCACCGCCTGGACCGCTCTCTTGGGAGCGACGATACTCGGCGTCGGTCTCGGGAGCGAAGCCGACGTAGGACCATACCTGCTCGCACGTTATTTCGGCCGCCGAAATTTCTCAGTGCTCTACGGGCTTACTTGGACCGCGTATGCCATCGGCGGCGCAACCGGCCCCCTCTGGATCGGGCACCTCTACGATCGTGCAGGTGCTTATCTGCCGCGCTTCATTGTCTATCTTGCGGCAGTGGCATTTGGAGCAGTACTTCTTAGCTTCTTCCTGCCAGCCGACCGAGTGAACGTTGCGTCTGAGCAGAAAATTACTCCAATTGCGGACATCCCGCTCGAAAGCTAAGAGTGGGAAGCCTATCATTTCAATTCTCGGGTTGCGACGCCGAAGGTGTCTCTGGGCTTGTAGGCGCAGCCTGCTGTTTGTATTTCGGGCCAATCATCGCCATGTACTCTGGTGAGATCGAAAT
>JAJXXG010000654.1:3008-5937 GCA_021781255.1 Acidobacteriota bacterium | reverse complement strand
GACACCGGCAAAAAGAAGGTTTATATGGGCAAAACACTGGCGACAGGCTTGCGGCTCGACATCGCAGGCACGCCGGGCTCAAGGCTGCTGATTTATAGAATTATGAAATAGCCTGGGCGGGTTGTTTGTGGCCGAGAGATGGCGTCGGCACTGCCGCACGCTACGCGGGATCAAGGCAAACGCCGGCAAGGGAAGATTTTCTTAGGTGAAGGGTTAGACAGTTATTCTCGTGCGCGAGGCGAGCAATGGAAAAACAGGACGGACGGATTCGGCGCAGGAACTTTCTGGCTTTGGGAGGAGCAAGCCTGGCTGGATTGGTCTCCGAGAAGGTCCAGGCGATCAGGAAGGGGGCTTTCAACAAGATCGGAAACGATCCAAGCGGCGAAGGAACGACCGCGATACGGACCTTAAACGGCGCCTGGCACTTGGCTACAGACCCGCAGAACGTTGGTGAGACGAAGCGATGGTACGAAGGTCCCTTGCCGAACGCGCAGCCCACCCATGTACCGTCAATCATTCAGGAAGTTTTCCCTGGTTATCACGGACTGGCCTGGTACTCGCGCGAGTTCGCGTCCCCGGTACACCCGAATGTGCAGGGCCGCTACCTCCTACGGTTCGAGAATGTGGACTATTCAGCTACCGTCTGGGTGAACGGGATCCATGTGGGCAGCCATGAGGGCGGAGATACGCCTTTTGTTTTGGATGCGACGCATGCCGTTAAGCCGGGGCACAACAACAAGCTGGTAGTTCGAGTCTTGAATCCCAGCAATAAGCGGATTGACGGAATTGTTTTGGGCGATACCCCTCACCAATTCAAGAGGCTTCCCTATGTGAACGGCGCCATGTTCGATTACGGAGGCATCATTGGCCCGGTGGAACTGGTGATGGCGCCGGCAGTCCGAGTGGAAAATCTTTATGTGAGGCCGGATTGGGAGACCGGGCGAATCCTGGTGCAAGTAAAAGTCCGCAATGCCGCGCGGAAACCCAGTCGCGGGCGTCTTGTTTTGTCCGTGTCGCCGGCGGCAAGCGGAGAAACGCTTGTGGCCAACTATCTGCAGCATGAACTTCCACCAGGAGATACGCTGGTCAAAGCCGAATTGCACGTGGAGGGACACCGCTTGTGGGATATTGCTGACCCATACCTGTACCAGGTGAAGGCGAGCGTGCGGGCTGGAGGAATAGAGGGAGTCGACGAAAGCTCCGTGCGCTGTGGCTTTCGGGATTTCCGGGTCGTAAATGGCTATTTCCGGCTGAACGGGAAACGACTTTACTGGCGAAGTACTCACACGCTTAACCATTGCCCGATTGGCCAGATTCTTCCCCCGAGCAACGCTCCCGATATCCTTCGTCGCGACATGTTGTATGCGAAAGCAGCAGGCTTTAATGGGGTTCGCTTCATCGCCGGTCTTGCCTACCCTTATCAACTCGATCTGTGCGACGAAATCGGCCTTTTGGTTTGGGAAGAGTCGATGGCGAGCTGGCTTCCGGCGCCCTTTCCTGGAATGAAGGAAAAATATGAATTCACGGTTCGAAACATGGTGCTTCGCGACCGCAACCATCCAAGTATCGCCATCTGGGGAATGCTCAACGAGACTCCGAACGGCCCGATCTTTCGGGAGGCAGTCGCCGCATTGCAGACGGTTCGGCCACTTGACGACACGCGCCTGGTGCTGTTGTCAAGCGGGCGATGGGACGGTCAGCCCAGCATTGGTTCAGTCAGCAATCCCGGCAGTTCGGAATGGCAGCACGTGTGGGGCTTGGAAGCGCCCGGGGCGCACCCACTCTCTACAAGCAAGATAGGGGGATACTGGAAGGGCTCCGGCGATGCGCACTTCTATCCGGAGGTGCCCCAGACGCCGCAAGTGAATCGGGAAATTCGAACCCTGGGCCAGAACACCAAGCCGGTGTTTCTTTCGGAATATGGGATTGGGAGCATGATGAATGTCATTCAGGATGCTCGAATGTTCCAGCAGGCGGGTGCCCGCACTGACCTTGAGGACTACGCCCTGATGCGCTCGATGGCTGAACGGTTCACCGCCGACTGGAACCGATGGGGGATGGACGGTGTGTATCCGTTTCCGGAGGATATGCTACAGGAAAGCCAGCGGCGGATGGCGCGCCACCGGCTGCTCGGTTTCAATCTGATCCGCTCCAATCCCAAGCTTTGTGGATTCAACCTGACGGGGATGCTGGACCATGTGATGACCGGCGAAGGCGTTTGGAGGTTCTGGCGAGACTGGAAGCCGGGGGCAATGGACGCCATGCAGGACGGCTGGTGGCCGCTGCGCTGGTGTTTGTTTGTTCAGCCGGAGCACGGCTACGTAGGCCGGCCGTTCAGAATAGAAGGGGTGCTGGCAAACGACGACGCGCTTCAGCCGGGAGAATACCCGGCGCGGTTTAGGATTTGCGGCCCGAGCGGTATCGCTTGGGATCGGCACACAGTGGCGCACATTCCACAACCGGCGGCGGGGCATGACGGACCGCTGGCCGTACCCGTACTGAACGAAGAGGTAGCGCTAAGCGCACCGCCGGGAGCTTACGAATTGGTCGCGACCCTGGAGCAAGGCGGAGCGCCAAAGGGAAGGGCCTGGCAATTCTATCTTTCTGATGCCGCCTCGCTGCCCCGGCTGAACCGGACCGTGACAGCGTGGGGAATTGAACAAAAGGCCCAGACTTGGTTAAGGGAGCATGGAGTAACATGCGAACGATTTGGAGGGTCCAAGCAAAGCCGGCGCGAGATCATTCTGGTGGGTGACTTATCTAAAGCGGGGGCAGATGGGAACACATGGAAGGAGCTGGCGCAACGGATGGCCCGGGGCAGTGCGGTCGTGTTCCTTTCACCGCTGGCCTTCCAACGGGAGAAAGACAAGGTGGCTTGGCTGCCGCTGGCCAAGAAAGGGCGCTGCTACAAGTTTGGTGACTGGTTGTA
>JAJXXG010000654.1:0-2998 GCA_021781255.1 Acidobacteriota bacterium | reverse complement strand
CGTGGCCAAGGCGCACCCGATTTTTGACGGCTTGCAGGGCAAGGGAATTCTGGATTGGTACTACTACGGGCCTATGATCCCTCATCACCTCTTCGACGGACAGGAGACACCCGACGAAGTGGTTGCGGCAGCGTTTGCCGCCGGTTATTCAAACCATGGAGGTTACGCGTCGGGAATATTGCTGGGTTCCTATCGGCTTGGTGCGGGCCGATTTTGGGTGAACACCTTTCCGGTGTTAGAGAACCTGGACGCGCACCCGGCGGCAGATCGCATCATTCTCAACCTTATCGACTATGCGTCAAGGTTTGTGAAAACACCGATTGCAGCACTTCCTTCCAATTTCGATGAGCAACTCAAGGCGATCGGATACAGTCAATGACCTGCCGCGGCAAATTTATGGAGTGGCAGCCACTTACCTGGAATGCGGTCAACCTTATTTCAGCGAGCATGCCTGCAGGCGCAGGTTACTTTCGACAGCTGCAACTTTTGAAGTCAATAGACACTGTGACCGTCAGAGTGGAACAACGAGTGACATTAACGAACTCTCAAGAGGAGTTTCAAAGCTGAATCGATGGGCCGACTGCGCTCGGCGCAATGCTTGAACAAAGGAGATACGAATGAGCGGTGAATGGGACAGGCGTGAATTCATGAAGAGTATGATCTTGCCAGCGGGCATGCTTTCCGTAAGCTTGGAAGGACAGGCCAAGACCATGCACATGCAGGGCGGGATAGCTCTGACGGCCTTTCGAATTGCGCCCAAGCATTGGCTGACGGACGATTGTTTCCAGGCCTTACTCGATTTTTTCGCGCGGCAGCCGGGGGCGGTGGACGAGCTTGCTTTCTTCACATCCGAGACACACCCTCCATTGCCCCTGGAAGTAATCCGCCCAAGGGCTGAACGGCTCCGAAAGATACTCCCTCGGGTTCGCCAGCACGGAATGAAGGCCGGCGTCAACGTTCTCGCCACCATGGGGCATCATGAGGAAAACCTCGCAAACTCTCTCAACAAACCCTGGCAGCACGTAATGGATCCCTCGGGAAACATCTCCCGCGGATCGTACTGTCCCGCCCATCCCGAACTGATTAATTACGCCCGAGAGCTTCATTCAACCATCGCTGAGGCAGGTCCTGACTTCATCTGGATTGACGACGATGTGCGGCTCGAGGGCCACGGCCCGGTCAGGTTCACTTGCTTCTGTGACCTCTGCGTTCAGCAGTTCTCCCGCCAGGTCGGAACGCAATTTACACGGGAGACGCTGGTGGCGGCCTTCGCTTCCGGGACGCTGGAGGAACGCCTCCATTTGCGCCGCGAATGGCTGGAGCGCAACCGGCGGGTGATCGACAACCTGTTGCGAAATATCGAGGAAGCTGTGCATCTGGTGAAGCCCGGGCTCCCACTGGGTTATATGACTGGAGACCGCTTCTATGAAGGCTACGACTTTGAGCGCTGGGCAAAGACGCTGGCCGGTCCCGGGCAGGCGCCGGTGCGCTGGCGTCCGGGCGGAGGCTTTTACTCTGACGAAGATCTGCTGGGGCTGGTCGATAAAGCCAACGCCTTGGGCCGCCAAGTATCGGCGCTGCCGCCCCAGGTCGAAACCATCGAATCGGAGGTAGAGAGCTTTCCTTATCAGCGATTGCGAAAAAGCCGGCAAGCTACCGTGGTCGAAGCGGCGGCGTACATGGGCGCGGGCACGACGGGGTCGGCGTTTAACGTCCTCAGCATGTACAAAGACCCGCTCGGAGAGTACGTCCCTCTTTTTGACCGCATCTCGCAATATCGCTCTTTTTACCAAAAGTTGCAGTCGGCGCTGGGACGGGACAGGACGACGGGGATCTGGCCTGCATGGAATCGTGATCTTTTCAGCGCAGTGAATCCGGATGGCAACTGGCTTTCGGATTACAAATTAACTTTCAACGAGACATACGTGCTAGGCCAAATCGGGATTCCTCTTTGTTACCATCCCGACGGTGGCACGGCAACGGCCCTTTCGGGTTCCACCGTGTTTGCATTTTCGCAACAAGAGCTCCGCCACATCTTTTCGGGCGGCGTCCTCATGGACGGAAAAGCGTGGCTGGCCATGAAACGCCTGGGACTGGAAAGATGGACGGGCGTGCGTGCAATGGAAAATGTCGATCATGATGCGACCGAGGTTCTTTCAAAGCATCCGATCAACGGCCGGTTCGCCGGCTGGTCCAGGGATTGCCGGCAATCCTTCTGGCGGGAGCGTGCGTACCGTTTGCAGGCTGAGCATGCAAGGGTGGGAATCCTCGCAGGCATGGTCGATTACGGCGGCCGCAATCTCGGGCCTTGCATGACAGCCTACCGCAACGAACTCGGCGGCCGTGTGGTTATTATGGGATATTTTCCCTGGAGCCAGATTCATAGTCTGGAAAAGTCATCCCAAATGAAGGCGGTCTGTGCCTGGACCAGCCGGGGACGTCTGCCGGTCGTAGCCGAGTCCTTCGCGAAAGTTGTGATCTGGTGTCGTGAAGGCGCCGGAGGAAAGAAAGCCATCGTCGTGTTGAACGCCTCGCTCGATCCTGTCGAAAGATTATCGTTGCGAGTGCTGACCAGGGAAACTGCTTTCACGCAGATTGGCCCAACCCAAAAACCGAAGGAGATCTCCGCCGAGCGCCTTCCCTCCACCCATGGATCTGTTCGAGTGATCCTATCCGATCTCGCGCCATGGAGCGCCCACCTGTTGGTCATTGGGCGGACCTGAAGGGAAAGCGATGCGCATCATTCGGAGTTGCGCGAGCGGCGCCATTGAATGTGTGACTAATGCGGCCAAACCCGCCTGATTGCTCTTGGACAGTTATGAGTCGCTTAGTCATGGCCGGGGTTGATCCAAGAACCGGCCAGGGGCTGGGCCTAGCGCATCTTAGGAAGCCTCCCGGCTCTGCCGGGGTGGCAGTACATACAGGAAGGTAACAGACGCACGATACCAACAACCAAATCGATTCATAACTCTGCATGAAGCCCCGCAAGAAGTGTTTT
>JAJXXG010000728.1 GCA_021781255.1 Acidobacteriota bacterium | reverse complement strand
TTTCCGCGCCGTCTATACACCGACGGAAGGTCTTCGCTGGGCCTTTCAGGACATTCTGCCCGGCGGCGTTGCAGAGCGGGCGGAGATTAAGCCGGCGGATCTCCTGATCGCGGTCGCCGGGCGTGATGCGGAACCTCCCCACTCGCCGGCATTCGAAATGGATCGAGAGACTGAGATCACGGTCTCGCGGGCAGGTGAAAGGCGCTCCATCCACATCGATCTCCGAACCAAAAAGCCGAAATACAAATCCAATCCGTACTCCGAGCCGCGGAGCGTCGCAGCCTCAATTCTTGAGAAGTCCATCGCGAATCTGAAGGTGAGCCTTTTCCCCGGCTATATTGGCATTGACTTCGCCAACGAAGTGTCCGCAGCTTTCGACAGGAAGTTCCAAAGCGCCGATGGCCTTCTCGTCGACCTACGGGGAAATCCTGGTGGTGGAATCGGCGGGCTCCGCATCATGAGCTATCTCACCCCCGGCAAGATGCCAATCGGTTTCAGCCTCGACCGCCCCATGGCCGAACATGGGTATGACAAGGAAAGACTGCCGCGATTCGGACACATTCCCCGGTTCAAATTCGAGCTGCTGCCCCTGGCCCTCAAATTTGCCAAAAAGAGGTCCATCGCCCTCGTTACCGAAGGCCTCGGCAAGCGCCGTTTTCATGGCCGCGTCGTGATTCTAGTGAATGAGCACTCCACGGGAGCCGCTGAAATGCTGGCGCAGTTTGCGCAGGAGAATCACCTTGCCACAATCGTTGGCAATCGCACCGCGGGTCGGCTGGTATCGCGGTCCGGCATCAAAATCGGGCACGAATACACTCTGGTGCTTCCTGTGGCGGCATATACAAGCTGGAATGGGGTTCGGATCGAGGGCAAGGGGATAACACCAGACATCCCTGTGGACTGGTCGTACGAAGCTGCGCTTGAGGGTCACGATGCACAACTGCAAACGGCGTTGACAACGCTCAACGCCGCATAGATACCAACCTGAGCTAAAGAACGCTGGATTGCCATAGGTCGTAATGTCCAGAAGCTATTTCGGTCGGCCCAAGTTTCTGGAGGGCGCCGATCGAGTTGGTGCAGTAAGGCCGATTCACCGGTCACGATGAGTGTCCGAAGATGCGATCTGGAATTCAAACCCGCTCAGTGCCGATGGTCCGAAGATCACAAGGTATTCGCCGTTTTCGAGAGGCCTTTCCGGTTCGATCGTGTAGACAGTATCCGAGAGTACGTGAAACTTAAGCGGAATCTCTTCGTGCGCGGTAAAACCCGGGTGAAAGCTGAATGCAGACCACCCCGAGGTGATCTGAACCACCCTTGAATTGCGCTTTCTATCGGCTCGCACCATGTGGACCCACCGGGCATCAGGTTCCGCGCCCAGCCAGGCCGCTATATGGCCCACATATAGGAGCGGCGTGCGACTGGGAAGAGATTGAATCGCGTCGCTGAATGGAAAAACGCTGACAATCCCGGACGACATCCAGGGGATAAAACTTCGCCAGCGGTGAATCAGCTTCTCGGAATCGGCATAGACGTGATTCAGTCCAACCATCACCGTGCAATTTTCGTAAAAGGCCACGATCATATCGCCCGGAGGTGGAGGAACCGCGCCCCACGTCGATGCAGAAACCTGATCTGGTTGCGTCTTGCAGCTTCTGTTTTGGGCGGGAAGCTGAGAAACAAGGCTCGCCAGCCCGACGAATAAAAGGATTCCCCTATATCTACGAACAGTCGAAACACAGTTTGTCAGCATCTTCAATATCCTTTGAATCCGGCCTTTTACAACATTGGTAACCGATGAAAGCCAAGCCAGCCTATTGTTCTCGCAACGCCTCCATCGGATCCACCGAAGCGGCACGAAAAGCTGGGAGGGCCGAAGCCGCGAGAGCCAGCGCCAAAACGGCAATAGCCGTCAGAGCCATCACCACCGGATCGAAGGGGCTGACCTGAAAAAGAAAGGGGCGCAGCACACTGGACGCAGCGGCGGCGCCAGCCAGCCCAAGAAAGGCGCCGACTGTCGCCAGCTTTAGGCCGGAGGCAAGAATGAGGCGCACGTTGTCCGCGCGCTGCGAACCGAGGGCCATGCGAATTGCCATCTCCTGGGCACGCGAAGCCACCGAAAATGCAATCACGCTGTAGACGCCGAGCACGGCCAGCAGAACTGCAGCCAGGGCGAAGCTGGAAATGACGACCGTGTTGAAGCGGCGCGGAGCTTCACTTTGCGACACCACCTGCTCCATGGTTTGCACCTGGGTCAGCGGCAACTGCGGATCGATGGAGCGGACCACGGCGCGCACGGAGTTCTCCATCTCTTCGGGCGCCAGGGCCGACCGCACGACGATGTGCTCGCTGCTGCCGAAGATGTCGTTAGCGGAAAATGGGCCCCCGTATTCCTTGTCTAATTGAGCTACTGGCTGATAGAACTCCGCCGTCGCACCGGCGTCGGGCCCGTAAACCTTCACGTCGGCCACTTCGCCCACCACCGTCATCCATGGTGCTCGCCGCTTTGGCGGCCCAATGTGCATGCGTTTCCCAATTGGGTTCTGATTCGGCCAGTAGTGCTCCGCGAACTCCTGATTGACAATGACAACGAGTTGGCTGTTCGCGTTGTCGTCGTCCGTGAAGTATCGTCCGCGCAGCAGCGGAATGCCCATGGCATTGAAAAAGTTGCCGATCACGTCGGAATACGCTGCGGGCGTCCAGCCCGGCCCGCGGGGATTCACGTAGCCGTCCGCGGTAAAGGCCATGCAGCAGTCGCTCCTGGTGGGCAGACCGCTCGTCAGACCCACAGATTCAACGCCCGGCAGTTGGCTCAGGCGGAGAAGCAGCTGGTCGTTGAAAGCATTGACTCGCGCCTGCGTTGGATATCCTTTCCGGAGCAGCGTATAAGCGGCCGTGGTCACACGGTCCGGCTGGAAGCCGAGATCCACATCGCTCATATTCAAGTAGCTGCGCAGAAACAGCCCTGAAGCGCACAGCAGAATCAGTGCAATGGCGATCTCCGCCACCACCAGAGCCGAGCGCAAGCGCGCATGGGAGCCGCTCGCCGAGCCGCTGCGTGCGCCGTCTTTGAGTGATGCGTTTACGTTGGTGCGCAGGGCCGCGAAGCCCGGCGCCAATCCGCACAGCACGCCCGTCAGCAGTGCCAGCAGAAGCGCGAAACCCGCTACAGTCCAGTTCAGAGCGATCTGGCTGGTCAGTGGCAGGTTGGCCGGCAGATGGTTCTTTCCGATTGCAAGAGCCAGACCGGCGAGACCGATACCCAGTATGCCTCCAGTCACGCTGATAAGGAGACTTTCGAGAATCGTCTGGCCCAGCAGCGTGCGTGCCGACGCGCCCAAGGCCAAGCGCACAGCTGTTTCCCCTTGGCGGCGAATAGCCCGAACCAGCAGCAGCCCCGCCAGGTTGGCGCAGGCGATCAGCAGAACCACGACCACGGCGAGAAAAAGCATGCGCAGCAGCGGGCGGGTCTCCATCACTGTGATCTCGTGCAACCGATAGACCACGGGCCGGATGCGGATGGTCGATAGGCCGGGCGGATAGTTCCGCATAATCTGTGCGGCCACCCGCTGTGCATCGTCCTGCGCCTGCACTGTGCTGACGCCGGGTTTAAGCCGACCGACCATGAGGTAATTCCAGTTCGCCTCCGCCTCCGGCGAAAGCTCACCGGCACTGAAGCTCATAGGAACCCAGAGCTCGCAGCCAGCGTCGATAGGAAATTCGAAGTCCTTGGGCATGACGCCGATAACGACATAGGAACTTTGATCGAGGTCGATTTTGGTTCCAATCACATGGGGGTTGGCGTTAAACCGGCTGTTCCATGTGCCGTAGCTCAGCACCGCAACCTGTTTTTTTTTCGTGTCTTCCTGCGGAGTGAACACGCGGCCCATGAGCGGAGCAACGCCCAGCACGGAGAAAACGGAAGGCGTCATACGCGCGGCGGCGATCTGGACGGGCCGGCCAACTCCAGAAAGCTCGTAGCTCACGTTGGTGTAACCGCCAAGGCTCTCGAACGAGCGGGCGTTGCGCTGGTAAGTCACGACCTCGGGTGCGGTCACCCATCCGGGATCGCCGTTCTCGCCCATGCGGCCCCCGCTCACCTGGTCGCCCAGGGTCACTAGGCGGCTAGGGTTGGCGAAAGGCAGCGGGCGCAGCAGCACTCCGTCCACGATCGAGAAGACAGCGCTGGTGGCACCGATGCCGAGGGCCAGTGTGAGAATCGCCGTGATTGCGAAGCCCGGCGACCGGCGCAGCTGGCGAATCGCAATCCTGATATCCCGCGCGGCCATCTGGAGCCATGGCAGGCTGCGCTGCACACGATACGCTTCGCGAATCTGTGTGACCCCACCGAACGTGCGTAGAGCCGCAGTTCGAGCTTCCTCCGCAGTCAAGCCCTGCTGCAAATTCTCAGCGATCGCAAGATCAATGTGCGCCTTCAGTTCTTCATCAAGGTCAGCATCGAGCTGATGGCTGCGGAAAACCGAACGGATTCTGCTTAATAGAACGCGTATCCAGTCCATCGCAGTTCCTAATTGCCAGGCGCCAGAATTCGGGCCATCGTTGCGGAGACTCGCTCCCAGTTCTCCGTCTCCTCCGCGATCTTCTTTCGGCCGAGGCGGTTGAGAGAGTAGAACTTGGCGCGACGATTCGTCTCCGATGTGCCCCATTCGCTTCGAATCCAGCCGCGCTGCTCCAGGCGGAGGAGCGCAGGGTAGATGGTGCCCTGGTTGAGAGTAAGAGAGTTGCCGCTGACCTGCTCAATACGGCGGGCGATGCCATAACCGTGGAGCGGGCCCATGGTTTCCAGTGTCTTTAGCACCATGAGATCGAGCGTGCCCTGCAACACATCGGACTTTTGCTCGCCCATTATGCCTCCTGTCGAGCATCTGCCTATATAATTGCATCTCAATAGTCAGAATGTCAACAGGGGTGCCCGAGAGTGGGAACGGAACGAATGCATAAGAGCCTTGTTGGCGGCTGCTGATGCAGATCGCGACGCAACATAGGTTCCTCACTCTAATCGGGTGAGTTTAGGCTCTCAATAGTCGGCCATTTGCCTGAATTTCGAAAGAGTGCTCTGATCTCGGGAGCGAGGACACCATGCCCCGGAAATTGATCTCGGCCACCGAGTTGTCGGAGTTCGTCTATTGCGCGAAGGCCTGGGAGCTCAAGTATGTCCGAGGCGCGGAATCCTCGGCCGAGGCCCAGCAGTTCCAGCTCGAAGGCAATGCGTGGCATGCCGCACAGGGCCGGCAACTGGCACGAAGCGACAGTTTCCGATGGGCCGCTTTCATTGCCCTGGCGCTCGCTGTCATCCTCTTTCTTTTCGTCTGGATGGGGTGGACGCGATGAATATCCTGGTGATGGCCGCAACTCTGGCCGTCCTTGCCCTTGTCCTGTTTGTACTCGCGGCTCGATCGCGCAGGAAGACCGGGATTCCCGCCGGCGAGGTGTTCTACCAGGATCTGCCCGGCCAACCCTTCTTCGGTGAACCCTTGCGCTCGGACGCTCTGGGAATCTCCGGCAAACCAGACTGCCTGGTGCGAGCCGCGGATGGCATCGTGCCCGTGGAACTGAAGAACTCCAGCAGACCGCCTGCGCGCAGCGGGGTCTATGCCAATCACATGGTCCAGGCTCTCGCCTATTGCGCTCTTGTCGAAGACCAGATGAAAGTTCCCGTGCCATATGCGCTCGTCATCTATGCCGGACAACAGGTCCGGAAAGTCGAGTTCACGGAGGAGCGGCGTCAGTGGCTTCTCCAAATGATCCAGGCGGTCGAAGTTGCGCGTGCGCGTCTGACGGCAAACCGGAATCACGACCATCGCGGCCGATGCGCCGGTTGCGGAGTGCGATCCCAGTGCGATCAGGCGCTCCTCTGAGACCGTCTCGGATCCTCGAGATATTCGCCACGTTCGAAGGCCTCGGCTTCGCGCTTACTTTCGC
>JAJXXG010000128.1 GCA_021781255.1 Acidobacteriota bacterium | reverse complement strand
GGGGCGCTCAGCGCCCTCCCAATGAGGGCGAGCATTCAGCTCGCTGACCGACCGAAGGGAGCACCGCATTCCTTTTCCACCGATGCACAAGATGCACAGGGACTTCTCCTGCTATCTGCTGATTCTCCTGTATCTCCTGTTCAATATAGAGCGGCCCGGAAGTACGGTAGTTTGCGGCCCGGAAGTACGGTAGTTTGCGGCCCGGAAGTACGGTAAATGCGGCCCGGAAGTACGGTAGAGCGGTCCTGTTTACACAGCGCTTCTGTGGGAATCAGCGCCCCGGAAGTACGGTGGGTTTGGCTACTCTGCCCCGTTGCGGCGGGTTCGGCTCCTGGCCGCATCGTTGGGCAGAAATACGCCAGCAGCCCGGTCAAACTCCACACCCTCCTCGGTGACACACATCCTGGCCTCCGGCCAAAGCGTATGCAGGAGGTTGGCAACCTGCTTCATCACTGTCTTGACTTTCCAAGGGCTGGACTCGTCGTACCAGAACTGATCGCGCAGCGCATCCCATGAAATCACGCTCGGCCCGTTGGCGGCATAGGCGCGGGTGAAGGCCCACAGCAGCAGGGTGCCCTTGCGGGGGTTGCCCTTGGTCAGCCGCCAGATCGGGCGGGGAATGGTTATGAGGTACTTCAACGCTTCTTTGAAAAGCGGTTCGCTGATTGTGAAACCGTAGCGGTCGATGTCCAGAGCCTGCTGGCCGTTCATCTCTTCGCGGTCGATGGCCTTGGGCAGATACCAATCCTCGAGAAACGGGATGATCTTGCCGCGCTCGCCCGTGCCCGTTTCGTACTCAATCGTGATCGCCAGGCCGGAGAGACGGCGGAAGCTCTCGCGGGTCTTGCGATAGTTATTCGCTCCATCACTGGCCCCGATGTCGCGGAGATACTCGTAGGTGGAGTTCCACGTCACCGACCGGCTGGGCTTCTCGCCGCGGGCTTCGGCTTTGCGGCCGTCCTGCACTGCTCTGTCGATGAGCCAGTGCATGAAGCGTGTGTCCGCGCCATAGGGCATCGCCACGTCTGGACGGGCACACGTGTAAGTGACTTTGACCCATCGACCATCGAAACGGGTGCGTTTCGTGATTTGCCTTTCCTGCGTGGGCCTGTACGGCAACGGGCAGTCAGAGAGCGCCTTTGAAATCAGAATCCAGTCGGTGTCCGTGCGACCTTTGGCTATCGCGGCAGCGTTCTCGGTGATGGACACGACGCGGTTTATGAGGTTGAGCGAGCCTTTCAGCTTCTCAGCCTCGTAATCGCGCCCCTGGGCGGGCGGAGGCACGTCGAGGTCGCGCCGCAGCTCTGGCGTAACAATGCTGCCGATCGCCAGCAGCTCGCCGGCGGCGCGGCTCTTCTTGCCTTTGTTCATGCGGAGACCTCACGGTCCAGCTTCTCAACGATAGCTTCCATGATCCATGCTGTCCGCGAGGTCTTAATGCGCCGGGTTTTGCGTAGGCGCTCGATGTCCGAAAGAACGCCGGTCGGGATATGAACCATGATGGGCCTGCGCTCTGGCTCCTCTGGCTCGGCTGTTGCGATTGGCCCGGCTGTCGGCTGCGGGGCTGATCCGCCGCGATTGATCAGCGCCTCCACGTCTACAGCGGCCTGGCCTGACTGGGGCACGGATTGGGGCTTTCTGAGTTGTGGTTTCATGCTTGTGCTCCCACACTTTCCGTATTAACTTTGTCAAGATTTTGTCTATAGAAAATATAACTAAAAACTGCATTCATTTCCTCAACGGCCTTGGAGTCTTGAGGCTTGGTTTCGGTCACAGCCAGGCCCGCCGATGCAGCGTTGCCGAAAGCAATGCGTGAGCCGATGGAGAGATCAGTGAACTTCAGCGTGTTCGTATCCTTCAAAACGTCGGCGCTGAGGTCGTTGTACTGGCCGCGCGGATCGGCCCGATTGATGAACGTGAACGCTTCGAGTTTCGGGTTGGCGACCTTCATCTCCTCGACAAGTGTGGACACCTTCTGCAAGGTCCACACATCGAACGAGCGCGGCACAAACGGAACCAGCAGAACATCGGCCACGGTGAGCCCGGCCCGCTGGCTGGCAGTGTCGCGGCCTCCGGTGTCGATGATGATGTCCTGGTATTTCGCGGCGAACTGGAGAGTCGCTGTCCTGACGCCCACTCCGCTTTGCTTCGTCACCGTGTAGCCCGGATTGCCGTTGAAGTGCTCGGCCCGGAGCTGGGTAAAGTCGTAGGCCGTCTCCTGATCGTCGGCGTCGATCAGGAGAACGTCGCGGCCCTCGGCCGCACGAAGTATGGCGAGGTTGGTGGCGACGGTGGTCTTTCCGCTGCCCCCCTTGATCCCTCCGACGACGATGATCATCAGCCCTCCATCTACAGAAATTCTAGAATGATTGTAGATGAATTGATTCTTTAGTAAGGAAAAAATATATAAAAAATGATTTTTGATTTGCAACCCCCGGCTTAGAAGGCCGGTGCTCTAATCTCCACGTCCGCCGCGGCTTCTGTGTTTGCTCTGCTCCTGGCTCTTGCCAAGCGGAACCTTGAGGGGACGGCCCTCGGCTGCGATCTGCAACCTGTTCTCGGTTTCGTTGGGGTACTTCTCTTTCAGGCGCACGTATCGTTTCTCAGCCAGGTGCTTGCAGAGCATCTGGCCGCTCTCGATCCACCGGGCCTTGTCTGCCGGCGTCTTCGCATAGTCGGTGTATGTGGAGAAGTCCTTGGCGTGGGCTGCTACGATCCACGGCTGATTTTGGTACTTCGGCTCCTTCAGCGGATCGGCGAGCCCATGCTTCACAAACCAGTCCACCGCAGCCTGGAGCTGCGGATTCCCGACGCCGGGAATTTCGGCCGGCCTGGGCGAGAAAACCTCTTTGACTTTTGCGGCTGCGGCGCGGGCCATGTTCTTCACGGCTTCGATGGCGCGGTCCAGTTTGGACAGCTCCTGGGCTTCCCACGTCTCGATCTGCTCGACCGAGGCCTCCAGCTTCTGCTGGCTGGCCTGGTCGGCCTTGCGAACGGACTCGAGATCCGGAGCGGCAATTTCGATTTTGGAGAGCACGGCCTTGGCTTCGCGGATCTCCGCGATCTCCTGCCGCCGCGCCTCTTTCTCTTCGGGGGTTCCCCGGCGCAGCATCTTCGGCTCGACCAACAGGGACTCGGCAACCTTGCCCTGGTCGGCGAGGGAACGCGGATCGACCCGCTGGTCGATCCCGGCGTTTTCGAGCGCCCGGTTCATCATCTCGGCCCACTTGCCCCGCAGCTCATCCGCGATGTTCTGGTCGTTCCACTTCCGGTCCTTCTTTGCGCCATTGCGCTTGAAGAACTTCTCCTCGGGAATGGCCCGAGTCGTGTCATCGATGGCTCGCTCGGACCACATCAGATGGAAGTGCGGCTGCTCGATTTTGTCGGCAGCTTCGGGGTTATGAAGGGCCAGCGTGTAGGCAAAGCGGGAGCCTAAAATCTCCTGAGTAGCTGCACGAGCAAGCTCGATATTCTCCGCCTCGCTCAGTTCACGAGGCAGAGCGATTTGTAGCTCCGTATAGGTGCGTCCATTGGCCCGCTCATGCGCATCGGCTGCTTCCCAGAATTGATGCGGATTGTCTTGGGCGAAGTCCGGCATGTTGCCGGATTCGACGTAGACAGCCGCGCCCATTTTTGCGTAATTCCCATGACGTGTGATGTAGTCCGAATGGGCCGCGCTTGGCGGCGCATCGGACGACGAGTTCAACACGACATGGAGGATGGCCATTTGCTGTTGCCTTTGCTTTTGTTCTTGCCGTTGCTGTTGCTTTTGTGTCTGCCCACCGCAGGTGCGCGTCGTTTGCGAAGCAAACGAGGTATCGCGCCCTCAGTCTTTATGGCATTCTACTCCAACTGGACTTTTCTGGTAGCTGTTACTTTCGATTTTCTATGTCTGCGCTGAAATCGGGATCGTCTTATACTTATTCCATGAACGCTAGCTCGATCAACTCAACACAGGAACTGGAAGCCAGAAAACAGGCTATTCGAGAGGAAGCAAGGCGGAAGATTGAAGCCGCCAAGAAAACCAGAGCGGACGAGATCAAGGCTTTGAGGCGCTTGGAGAGACAGGTCCGAGCGAAAGAAGCTGCCGAGAAGAAGAAAGCGGAAAATCACGCCAAGATTCTGCTCGGAATCATCGCTATTGATCTGGCGAACCATGACCCTGCTCTGAAGGCCAAGGTTGAGGCTCACGCCCGGCAGTTCTTTGCCAGCTCCCCGGGCCGGGTCGAAGCCGCTCTCAAGGGCCTGGCGCTGACGGTTATCAGGCCGGAAAGCGATGCCTGGAAAGACGACCTGTAACCGTGGGGCGCTACGCGCGAGAAAGAGGGGCGTCATGGACATCGAACCACAAGAGACCGATGATGGTCTGTGGCACGCCGAGGACTACGACGACGAGCCGCGTTCGCATGGAAACTTCGGTTTCGATCCATGTATGCAGATGATGCTGGCAGAAGCCGAGGCCCGACAACGAAAAGAATGGAAGCGTGAGTTGGACCTGGCCTACGAGTTCATGCGCGGGAGGAAGCGATGAGCCAAAAGCAAAGTGAGGCTTCATGGGACGAAGTCTTGGCCGTGCTGGACGCAGCCGGCCCGTGGCCAGATGACTTTCTCTCTGAATCCGACCTGCGCCCACCGCTGCGGAGTGAATCGATGCCGCTAATTCGTGATGAAAATGCGCCACGGCCCAGCCGCGCCGTGATGGAGAAGTCGTTTGAGATTGCCGAGGCCAGCCTGCGTCTGGAGGGAATGGAACCCGGCCCAAGGTACTACGCGCTCAAGGAGCGGGTGCTGGCCGGCGAGATCACGCCGGAACAGGCCATCGCCGAGATGGTGCGCGAGGCGGAAGCAGAGAAGGATCTGGAGATCGCTCGTGGGGTGATGAGGGACAACCGTGAGGCCCTGCACGAGCTGGCGGCGGGCGTAGAGAGTCCTTCGGTCGGGCCAAATGCTCCCCCAGAGCAGTCGCGTCTGATCCCCGGCCCGAACGGGCTGCGGGTGTTTCCAGCTCGCGATGGCCGTGTCATCAACCTGGAGATGATCGAAGCGGCGGAAGTGGCGATGGACATCGAGGCCGCGCGGGCGGGGGGCATGGTCATCCCCGATGATGCCGACCTCGTGAGGACACCGCCTGAAGACGGCTCCAGGCGGCGCTGGAAGCGTCGGGATAAGGAAAATACGCCCCAAAAACCCTAATTTTTGTTCAGCGGACGCCGTAGGGGAGGTTGTAGGGGGGAATTTTCTCTTGACTTGCTACGGGAACCGGTCGACCATCTAAACATAAAGCCCGGCCCGCAGGGTGCAACCTGCGAACCGGGGCAAGTGATTCCGGGTTACCAGTGAAATTCATGCACGACGAATGCAATGAACTTCGCTGCAACCCACAGGGCTTTAACCCAGGCGGTTACCTGGGCAGGCCAACGGTTCGGTGACGATGTCTTCCGCATCGCACCCTCCTTAGTTGAAGCGAGAGCCTCGGCGCCAACCGAGGCTTTCGCCGTTTCAGCGGCCAAATTCCGCCGCTGTTCCTACTATGAGCTGCATAGTCATTCCATCCAAAGCCTTCCAGAACACTTTCTCGAAAATCTGCATCCCCACTGGTTAATACCCATCGCGCAGCTCTCTTCTCTGTTTGTGCCGCAGAAAGAAAAACACGCGCAAATTTTGGGGCTCGGTCGGGCCAAATGCTCGCGCGGAAAATCAGCCGGGGGTTGCAAGAGCCATGTTGGATCGAAATCTCTTTTCTCTTGCCCCTGCACGGTTCAGCACGATCTGGACGATGGTTTCCCTGCCCCAGGTGCTCCGAGCGCCTCTGACGTGGTTTCTTGCTCGTTCCAGCAGGGTTTTAATCGAAGGCCGTAGAAGCCGGCCCGACCCCGTCTTAGATAGGCAGGTTTTTGCTTTTTGGCGGGGTGGGTTTGGGAGGGGCGCTCAGCGCCCTCCCAATGA
>JAJXXG010000184.1 GCA_021781255.1 Acidobacteriota bacterium | reverse complement strand
GATTGGGCCAGGACGATGACACATTCGAGCAGATGATGACATTTCGGAGCCGTTCCGGGCAGATAGTCGGCCACGGTTACTCTTCGATCA
This sequence comes from Acidobacteriota bacterium, assembly GCA_021781255.1. Next base: position 5,860 of record JAJXXG010000184.1, on the reverse strand, counting down.
ATATGACGAAACTCCGGCAAGGGGCCCAATAGCCGGTGATAGGCCTGGAACCCAAAATACTGGCGCGATCTCCATTTGCACTAAGCCGCCGCGCAGATCAAAGTTGGTTCAGACTGACAGCCGCCAGTTTCTTATGCGGAGGCAGCCGATGTCTTCCAGTTTCACAATTCTAGCCCGCGTGGAAGCAGCATGCTCGGTCCAGAGAAAATGATCCGCTGGGCTTGCGAGTTGGTGCGGGCACAGATCGCTTTACTCGCTCCTCAGCGCCTCCATCGGATCTACCCCCACGGCTCGCCGCGCCGGCAGGAGGCACGCCAAGATGCCGACAGCAATTAGCACTGTAATTGACGCGCCGGTGACCAACGGATCGTACGGCGTCACGTTGAAAAGGAGACTCCTGATTATCCTCGCCATCGCGAAGGCAGCCACAACCCCAGTGATCGCGCCCAGCGCAATCGGCAGCAAACCCTCGCGCAGCACCAGCCAGTAGATGTTCTCCTTGACCGCGCCCAGCGCCAGCCTAAGGCCGATCTCCTGCTGTCGCTGCACAACCGAATACGTAACCACCCCATACACGCCCAATCCCGCCAGCAACAGCGCGCTCGCGGCAAACAGCAGCAGCAAGTCCATCTCGAATCGTCGGTTCGCCACCGAGTCGACGACCACTCCGCCAAGCGTCCGCACCTCTGGTACCGATGCATCTGGATCCACTCTCCAAATGGCCTTTCGCACTTCGTCCGCCATTGTTGCGCCGCCTATCCGCGTCCGAACCGCCAATGCACCTCCAATGTCCGCGCGGAACCAGTACGGTACGTACACCATCATCGGGTCAGGCTTGGCCAGCGCCACTGTACGCGCGTCCTTTACGACCCCGATAACCGTGAATGGCTTTTCGGTCGTTCCGCCGCGCGTAAATTGCTGTCCCACGGCGTCCTTGCCGGGCCACAACTTCTTCGCCGTGTTCTCCGAAACGAGCGCAACGTTCCTGCCTTCATCGCTCGCGCTCAAATACCGGCCCTCCGCCAACGGCAGCCGAATCGTCTCCATATACCCCGGGCTAATCCAGCGGAAATGCTCAGCAGGAAGTGCTGTATATGGCTGTGTGTTTCCCATCACGCGGGCACTATCACCCCACGCATCGCCATTCAGCGGCAGTTCGCTGACCACCCCTGCAGATTGCACTCCAGGCAACCGATCTACTACTTCCAGGACCTGTTTGTAGAATCCTTCCCGCTCAGAGTGGTTGTCATAGGCCTTGGCCGGCAGGTCGATGCGCGCGGTCATTACGTGCTCCGCATCGAATCCGCGGTCGATATTCATCAGCCGAATCAGGCTCGCCATTAGAAGCCCGGTCACCAGAACTAACGTCACGCTTACGGCCACTTCTATTCCCACCAGTGCGCGCCGCAGCCTCTTGCTATTTCGTCCTTCGCCCGTCATGCGCGCCGCGCCGCGCATCGCCTGCACCGGATTTATGCGCCCCGCCATCCATCCCGGTGCCAGACCCGCCGCCAGCGTCGTCCCCATGGTGAGCAGCAGCGCGCATCCCGCGCCAATCCAATCCACATGCGGTGTCCCTAGGTAGCTGAGTGAATGCGGCATGTACCGGTGCATCACCGGGACCAGGCCCATGGCTACAAGTAGACCCAGCGCGCCACCAACAACCGCTAATACCGCCGTTTCTCCAATGGCCATGCGCACGAGGTCATTGCGTTTCGCTCCTAGCGCCGCGGCCACTGCCAACTGCTGCCGTTGGCTCACGGCCCGGCTCAGCAGTAAGTTGGTGATGTTCATGCAGGCCACCAGCAGCAACCCGGCAACTGCACCCAGCAGAATCAACAGCGGCTCGCGGTTATTACCCACCAGTTCCGTTCGCAATGGCGTCAGCGCAGCGGAGAGCGTCGCCTTCTCATCCGCCGGAAGTGCGATTTGGATTCTGTGCTCCAGACCGTTGATCTCCGCGTTTGCCTGGGCCACTGTCACGCCCGGCCTCAGCCTTGCCACGCCGTAGTAGTTAAAATCTCCCATGTCCTCGGCCAACAGGTCCTTCGAGAACGCCATAGGCACCAGTACCTCGGCGGGTTTCGCAATGTCCGAGGGGGCATGAAATGTGTCGCCGGCGTAAGGTAAATGGAAGCTCGCCGGCATCACCCCGATCACCGTGTACTCAAACCCGTTGAGCAGGATCGTTTTGCCCAGAATGGCAGGATCGGAATTGAACTGCGTCCGCCAAAGATCGTTCATTAGCACAGCGACCTGATCGTGTCCCGGTACGTCCTCCTGAGCCGTGAACGCGCGCCCAAGCTGTGGGCTCTCGCCAAAGACCGCAAAGAATCCCGAAGTGGCGTTTACCATGTTCACCTGCAGCGGGTGAGCGCCCATGCCCAGCGGCACCGACCCCTTATCCATCACGGTCATCGCCTGAATGGTCTTGGAGTTTCGTTGCCACATTTTGAAGTGATTGGCGTTCATCGGCAGGGTAGGGTAAATGTCCTTGAACTCGGCCACATCCTCTTGCATCATCACCAACTGCCCGGGGTGATCGAATGGCAGCGGCCGCAGCATGACATCAAAAACCAACGTAAAGATCGCCGTGGTAGCGCCGATGCCCACAGCCAGCGTCAAAACCGCTGTCGCTAAGAAACCAGGCGATTTCCGCAGTTGACGAGCAGCTAGACGCACTTCACGCTTTGCCGAATCCGCCCCCGATTCCCAGCCAGCCGACCACACCTTTTGCCGGACCATTTCCCGGCTACCTATCTCTATCCGAGCTGCACGCTGCGCCCTCTCCGGACTCATGCCGCTCTGAATCTTAGCTTCGACAGAGGTTTCGAAAAAGTTCTCGAGCTCTTCTTCGATCTGGGCATTGCGTCTGGTCGGGTGCAGCAGTGCTCGCATACCGGCAATCAGAGGTCGCAGCATTTCTCTACCTCCGCTATGCTTCGAGAATCCTATTGATCGCCGCGACTTGGCGGCCCCAGAGACTGCGCTCTTTGTCGAGCGCTCTACGTCCGGCAGCGCTGAGGATGTAGTACTTCGCTCGGCGATTATTTTCGCTCGAACGCCATTCGCCACGAATTCGCCCTGCTCGCTCAAGGCGGCTCAGTGCCGGAAGCAATGAGCCCGGATTCACCTGGAATACCCCTTTACTCATCTGCTCGATGCGCAACGCAATCCCGTATCCATGCATGGATTCCAGCGCCAACGTCTTGAGCACCAGCATTTCCAGAGTCCCTTGAACCAGGTCACCATTTTGCGCGCTCACAACGTCTCCTACCGATAATCAAGAGGTATACGGCTGCTCCTCCTGATTGTCAAGAGGTGAGTGCTATTCGGGAGGCAGACTACAGCTTAGGGTCTCGCCTATAACATCCCGTTAGAAGCATCTTGTTGCGAATCGGGCTATGGTGTGTACACGGTGCCGTCGATCTTGACGTTTGAACACCAGAAGCAGATACGCACGTTCCTATCCGGGGCGAGGTCGGACACATCCAGCCTTCGCCAGTAGTGGAAACCCATACGGCATAGCAGCCCCGCGACGGCGCTGGATTCAGCGCTCTCTGTTCAGCCAAAGCTTTGCTAGCGAAGTCGCCAGCTTCGCATCGTAAGAGTTTCTTTCGGGTCGGGCGCTTGTCATTTATTTGATTGACATCAAATTATCCCGGGATGTTCCAAGCACTCTGGCGGGACCAAATCGCTACCGAAAAGCCAATTTTCGCAGTATCGACCGTCGTAAGCTAATGTCAACTAACATGGCAACGCGCATCAACCTCGACCTCGATACATTGCGCACGTTTTCGGTTGCGCACGATCTTGCCGGACTGGCGCAGGCAGCAGAACACCTTGGCCGTACTCCTTCGGCCATCAGCCTGCAGATGAAGCGGTTGCAGGATGATCTTGGGACACCCCTCTTTCGCAAGCGCGGCCGCGGCCTAGCTCTCACTGAGGCTGGAGAAGTTGCACTCACCTACGCTCGCCGCATTCTCGCACTGCACGACGAGTTGCAGGACACCCTGCAGGGCGCAAAGCTAGCAGGTCACATTCGTATCGGCTGCGCGCAGGACTTCGCGCCGATCCTGCCTTCAGTTCTGTCGCATTTTGCGTCACTCTTCCCACGGATGCAGGTCGAACTCTTCATCGAAGGTAATGCGGCACTCGCCGATGCGACTGAGAAGGGGCGAATCGACCTGGCCTTGGTGATCGGCCATGATGAGCGCGCAATGGCGCAGAGGGTCGGCAAGATCGACCTCGTTTGGATTGCTTCATCGGCCTTCGTGCGATCGCAGGAGCAGCCCTTACCTCTCGCCGTACTCGGACCACAATGTGCTTTCCGGAGGCGTGCGATAGAGCACCTCGAGGCAGCGGGCAAACCGTATCGCATCGCCGCCAACAGCCCCAGCCTCGAAGGTCTGTGGGCCGCGCTACTTGGAGGCCTTGGAGTTACGGCGCGCACCGCGCTTAATCTTCCGGAAGGTCTCATGCCTGCTGGCTCGCAGCACGGCCTGCCTTCTCTCGGAGAACTGCCGGTTACTCTGCATCGGAATGTGCACGCGGAAGGTGTAGCCGTCGATAGTATGGCCGCGCTTCTCTCCCAGGCTCTTCAGGTGAGGCTGTATTCTCACCGAAAAGGAGTCGCTCGCCGTACTGGCATAGCGGGTGGGGGCGGCGTTGTGAACATGTCCGCCGGTCGAGGCGAGAAAGCATAAATCAGACTCAACGATGTGTTGAGAACTATCAAATTGTTAGGCGATTGTTCGATTGTTACATTGGCCACATGATTATCAAGTGGCTTCCGATTCTGGCTGTCGTGCTGATGGGCTCCTTAGGCGCTTCAGCACAATTCCCCAACGTTGTCGGTACATGGACTCTCACCAAGGCCGAGAAACTGCTCCCGAACGGCGCCGTTGTATCCGACTACGGCGAGAACCCGCATGGCCTCGTCATCTTCACCGCCGATGGGTATTACTCGGTTCAGATATATCGCGCCGACCGCCTGACGTTTTCCTCCGGAGACAAACTCAAAGGAACGCCGAACGAATACAAGGAGGCGGTTCTCAGCACTAGCGTCCACTTCGGCCGTTACACCATCGATCCCGCAAAGCACACGATCACATTTCACATCGACCGTTCCTCCTTTCCAAATCAAGATGACACCACGCAAGTGCGTCCTTACGAGATGAAGGGCGATCAGCTTTCCTGGAAGGTTTACCCGCGTCCCGACGGGTCAATTCCCATCACCATCCTGCGGCGGGTCAGCAGTGGAGGGCAGCTTAAGGTAAAAGGGCTGGAGTGATGAATGACCGCTGCCCGGACGGGGGCAATGCCGACCACCGTCGGCTAAGTCCCCGGAGCGCGGTGGCCGTGCGGGAGATGCTAACGGTTTTGGACGGAGCTTCCGGGGTGCTGTCCCGCTTTGCGAATTGCGATATCGATTGTGCTTGTCGTTTGTCTGCGCTTCCGACCGCGTGAGCTAGATCTGCGATTCGAACCGGGAAACCGGTGCCTGCTCCATCAATGCGCTGGGAGGACTATAGAGAGTCGAAAGTGCCTCATCGCCGAGTCGCTCACCGACGGGGATGACGCCGAAGATCGGCCATCGACCAGGCAAGTTGCGGTAGAACGGGTGGCGCGCTCTATTGATTCCGGGTCGGCAGGCGGCTTCGCCACAAGGGCGCGTCGGCGACTATGCGACAAGGTGGAAAGGGGAATCCTGCTCCGTTATCCGATCTGCGGATATTGCTTACTTCGTAACGCGACCATGGCCGGTCACGCATCCGGGTCGGACCGCTTGCGAAGCCTCTTCTTGACGCGCGGGCGATTTCTCATAATGCTTCAGCTATCCGGAAGCGCCGCAAACTCC
>JAJXXG010000742.1 GCA_021781255.1 Acidobacteriota bacterium | reverse complement strand
CGGTTACCTCGATGGGAGGCGAAGCCAAAAATCCAACTAGGCACATTCCCATCGCTGTCATCGCATCGCTGCTGATCCAGGGGCTCTTCTGCTACTTGTTTGAGTACTTCTGCGCCAACTACTTTCTCAACTCCGGGTACACGATGCAGAGCGCAGCCAGTTCGGCCGCGCCCATCGGCGACATGATGATCATCGTCGGTGATCAACTCCTCGGCCAGGGCCATGGCAAGTACTTCATGCTTGTGGAAGCCTTCACTGTCTTCCTCGCGCTCATCGGCACCACGCTGAGCTGCATGAACACCGGCGCCCGCGTTACCTACGCCATGGGCAAGGATAATGAAGTTCCTGAACACTTCGGCATATTGCATGCCGAATCGCTGTCGCCGCGGCGCGCCATCTGGACCCTGGCCACCATCTCGGCAGTCATCGGCGTCATCGCTGTCTCGCTTGCCTTCGGTGACGCAGGCGCTCCCACCGACGCCTCCATCGCAGCCCTCCCTCACAACATCTTCTCCAGCTTCGGCTACACCACGCACGACAAAATGGCCGCGCTTCCAAACTCGCTCCTTGCGTTGACGCTCACATCCAACTTCGGCACATTCATTCTTTATGGCCTCAGTTGCCTGCTCTGCATGATCGCTTACCACAAACGCGAAGATCATAACCTCCTCGTTCACACACTGATTCCCGGCTTCGGCCTGCTTGCCAACCTCACCTGCATGGCCTTCTATCTCATCAGTCCTGTCTTTGGCCTCGGCACCAAGATGGAACCGTTGACCGCGCTTGGAATCGCAGCGCTTTGGGGCCTCTATGGAGGGGTCTATTTCCTCCGCACATCCAAGGCAAAGGGGAAAGGGGCTTTTCTTGCAACGAAACCCCAACTCTCGTAACGACGCGCCAACCAGCGCATAACAATGGGTGGATTCTCTTCCCGGCCTCGTATGAGAGGCTGGGGAGGGAGACCACCCAATCGTCGTTTTCGAGCCCGTTCAAGACCTCTCAGGAATGGCGTCTCGGCCGTGCAACTGCGGCAGACGCCTTATGCGGCGGCGCACATGTTAGACGCACAGTTCGGTCAGGCAAGCGATTTCGGCAAGGTTCGCGCCAACAATGAAGACGCCATGGGTTTCTTTATCCCCGCTTCGCGCCAGCAGGCTCGTTCCCACGGCTATCTTTTCGCGGTTGCAGACGGAGTTGGCGGCCTTGACCTGGGCGAGGTAGCGTCGGCCACGGCCATCTCCGTTATGACAGAGCAATTTGCCAGGGCCCAGCCCGGCGCTATGCTCATCAGCCTTGTTCCACGGCTCATCCAGCAAGCCAACGCCGCTGTGCACGATCGCATGCTCGAACCCGTATACCGCGGCAAATCGATGGCCACCACGCTTGTCGCTTGCGCCTTGCGTTACGACCAGGCTGTGGTCTCTCACGTCGGCGATTCGCGCTGTTACCTTGTCCGCAAAGGCCAAGCCAGGCAAATCACCGAAGACCACACCCTGGTCAACGAGCAGCGCAAGATAGGCCTGATCTCGGAAAGCGACATTCCCTCCTCCGACTCCCGCCACGTGCTCCTCCGCTCCCTCGGTCCTGAGATGTTCGTCTCCCCCGACACCACCGCCCTGACCCTGCAGCCGGGCGACGTTATTGTCCTATGCACCGATGGGCTGCACGACGAGATGAGCGAGACCGAGATCGCCAGTATCGTTTCGCAAAAGAAGAGCCCCGAGGAGCTGGCACGCGAGCTGGTTGCGCGCGCGGTCGAGATTGACGGCGGCGACAACACCACAGCGCAGGTTATCCGCGTGCGCTCGGTGGAGCAGGTCGGCATGTATCGCGGCCGCCCTTACCGGTTGCCTGTTTAAGAACACCGGAATGCTTGTTCCCCTGTTCTGTGTTCTTATAGGATCATTACTTTTCCAGGCCTCTTTCCCGATTCAGTAGAGAGCCCTGATGGAGCTGACTGCACGATGAGTTTTTTCGATGCGCTGGAGGCCGGCAGCAAGCTCGATTTCTACCGTATCGAGACGCCGGTGGCGCGGAGCGGTATGGCCACCATTTATCGCGCCACCGATGTGCGCGACAATCGCACTGTAGCCCTCAAGGTTCCTCACCCCGATATGGAAGCCGATCCCATCTTCTTCGACCGCTTTCAGCGCGAGGGGGCGATCGGCGAAAGACTGCGCCATCCCAACGTCATGGAGGTCTACAGTGGGGAAAAGCGTTCGCGCGCCTATATGGTCATGGAGTGGTGCGAAGGCCGTCTTTTGCGAAAGATTCTCGACGAAGGCAGATTGCCCCGCGACCGCGCCCTCCGCATCGCCGCTGCCACGCTCGAAGCCCTCGACTACATCCACGCGAACGGCGTTGTGCACCGCGACCTCAAGCCGGAAAACATCATGGTCGACGACAACGACCACATCAAGCTCATCGACTTCGGCATCGCCAGCGACTCAGCCTCTCGGCGGCTCACCTACACCAACTTCACCGCCACGCTGGGCACGCCGAACTACATCTCTCCCGAGCAGGTGAAAGGCAAGCGCGGAGACCCGCGCTCCGACATCTACTCCATGGGCGTCATTCTGTACGAGATGCTCACCGGCAAACTGCCATTCTCCGGCCCTTCGCCCCTGGCAGCCATGAATGACCGTCTGTTGAACCACCCCGTGCCTCCGAGCGTGGCCGACCCATCCGTCTCCCCCCAATTGCAGGAGATTCTGTACCGCGCGCTGGAGCGGGATCCCAAAAACCGGTATGCGCGCGCCCGGGATTTCTTGCTTGACCTCGAAAACCCTGACCAGGTAGGGGTCGAAGATCGCCCTGAACTGCGCGACTGGCAAAAGCGCAAGTCGCAGCTTCCCCGTAAAATCCTGTATTATTTTGCCTTGGCGCTCATTCCTGTTGCTATTCTGTTGTTGATGGTTCTGATCGCCCATAGCCGGTGAGCGTTCGTGGCGCTGGCCCAACCCTAAATCTTCATGAAATCTTTATACCCAAGGTTCTAGGATTTCTGTAAGTGCCCAACTTTGCGTCGCGCCCAAGAAAGGAGTTCCATGTCTACTGACTACCGCAATTTTCTTGCTCTCTCCTACGAGGAGCTAGAAACGTTGAATCTGCAAGCCAAGAGCGACCGCGTGAACCGCGTGCCCGCCAATGAAGTCCGTGAAAAACGCTTGAAGTATCTCGCTGATGAAAAGCGCATCAAGGCCGTTACTGTATTGTTCTCCGATCTTGAGGGCCGCCTGCACCTCCTCGACTACGACAAGAAATTTTTGTTGGGCTCCCATGAAAACCTGACCTTCGACGGCTCGTCGATCCGCGGATTCACGGCGCAAAAGGAGAGCGACCTGCGCCTGGGCATCGACTGGAGCGCCTTTTACTGGGTGCCTGCCGACGTCTTCGGCAACGGCAAGGTTCTGGTGTTCGGCGACGTCATCGATAAGGACGGAAGCCAGTACGCAGGCGATATGCGCGGCGTACTCAAGAACTATGCCGACAAGCAGTTCAAGGAAAAACAGTACACGCTGAACGCCTCCGCCGAGATCGAGGGCTTCCTGTTCGCCGGCAAGGATGCGGAGCGAAGGTATCACGAGACGGGCAAGTTCGAGTTCATCAACAGCGGCGGATACTACCACGTGCTGCCGCTCGATCCTCTGCGCCAGTTCATCGACACTGCGGCGGAAGTGCAGCGGGCCATGGGCTTCCAGAACGAGAAGGACCACCCGGAGGTTGCGCCCAGCCAGTTTGAGATCAACTTCAGCTACGCCCAGGCAGTGGCTGCGGCAGATCAGATGCAGCTCTATAAGCTGCTCTGCCGGCAGATAGCTAACAACCTTGGATACACGGCATGTTTCCTGCCCAAGCCGGTTGTGGGCGTAAACGGCAGCGGCATGCACACTAACGTCTCGGTCTCCAAGGGCAAGACAAACCTCTTCTGGGACGAAAAGGGCGAAGAGCAACTGTCGAAGTTCGGCTGGGACTTCCTCGACCGCATCCTGACTCACGCGCTGGATCTTTGCCTGGTCTTTAACTCGAGCGTGAATGCATACCGGCGGCTGGACCCGCACTTCGAAGCGCCAAACCAGATTCGGGCCTCTGCTGTAGACCGCGGCGCTATGGTCCGCGTGCCCATCGGCAATCACCGCTCCATGCGCACAGAAGTGCGTGCTGTGGCGCCCGATGCCAATCCCTACCTGTCACTTTACGGCATCTTCAAGACCGGCCTTGACGGCGACATTGCCAAGGTCAAGGATCTGCGCGCCGGTGGCCGCTACCTGCCCGACAACATCCAGCAGGCGATCCACGACTTCAAGTCCTCGAAGTGGATTGCACAGATTCTGGGCGCTGACGTGCAAGGCCGCTATGCCGACCTGAAAGAGGCTGCGGCGAACCGCTCTCCTCGCGAGCTGGGCACCATCGTGAAGGGCTCCGAGGTTCAGTTCCACCACGCAGTCTACAACCAGTCGCTTTGGAACCTGTTTTAAGAGGCTTAACCCTCAAGCTGAAGCCCAATCTCCCGCACGGAGGTTGGGCTTCTTGCATTCAGGTCTCGAATCCCGGCTCAATTTCCCCGGTGAGTTCTTCGGCGGCATCGATGCATTGGTCGCGACTCATGTCGCGATGCGTCACCAGGTGAGCCGCGTCCAGCCCAAGGTCGCCCGTCAACCTGCGCACTGTACCCTGCGAGTTCTTCTCCTGCTACGATCTGTGAGGCAAATTCGCAGTCGCTGCTGAATCAAAGGCCCGGTCCTCTGTCTGGATGATCAGGCCTTTTGATGGCTAAGTGGTTCTAATAAGGTTTCAGTTGCCGTTGCACGGCAATCCGATGTTAAGAATTCAGATTCTGTTTCCAAATCAGGAACGCTTCCATGTGGTCCCGGCTCGGCCCCAGGCGGTCGCGCGCTGCGGCCCATCGATCAGCAACCAGTTTCAGCACGGGGGCATCCATCCCGACTCCTTCGCCCAGATCTGCGGCGATCTTCACATCTTTCGCCAGCAGTCCAACGCTGAAACCACTGGCAAACCTCTGATTCAGCACTTGGTCTTTCATAGCCGTCTCGGTCATGAAATTTCGGCCAGTGGAAAGATTCATGATGTCCACTATGGTGGCCGGATCCAGCCCAAAGCGCTCTCCAATCAGAATGGCTTCAGCGGTCGCGGCAAAGCAGGTTGCGGCCACAAAATTGTTGAGCGCCTTAATGGCGTGCCCGGAGCCCAGCGGCCCGGTTTGAAACAGGCTCTCGCCCATACCTAACAGCAACGGCCTAACGCGCTCTACCGCGGCGGCATCGTTTGCGCCGATCATGATGGTCAGCTTTCCGGTCTGGGCGCGCGCAACTCCTCCCGATACGGGCGCATCGATCAGCACCAATTGCCGCTTGGCCAACGCCGCGCCGAGTTTTTGCGTCCCAAGCGGCTCTGAAGAGCTCATGTCGATCACAATGGTTCCGGGTTTCAGGGCGCCGGCAAGCCCGCCTTTGGCGCCGCCCAGCAGAACCTGGCGAACAATCTGCCCGGTGGGCAGCATGGTAACAATCACATCATTCACCGCCAGATCAAGAAGCTTGCCCGCCAGGCGGCAGCCATACTCTTGCCCAAAACGCGCCATCCGCTCGGCGTCAACGTCAAAAATGGCGACATCAAAACCCTTCTTGACCAGATTGCCCGCCATGAGCGAACCCATATTGCCAATTCCGATGAATCCTACACGCATCATCTTCCTCCCCGGATCTCGCTGTTATTCGAGTCCGAGCTCTTTGAGGACCTCCGCTGCCGTGCGCATGCTTGAAACCCCCACGGGCACGCCAGCATAAATCATGGTATGAATTAATACCTCCCGGATTTCTTCCTTGCTCACGCCATTCTTGATCGCGCCGGCGACATGCCCCTTGAATTCGTTGGGACGATTGAGGATGGCGAGAATAGCCAAGGTCAACATGCTGCGCGATTTCCGGGAGAGA
>JAJXXG010000724.1 GCA_021781255.1 Acidobacteriota bacterium | reverse complement strand
ATAATAGCGGAGCCATTCCGTGCTCGCGCGCGAGCTGGATAAGTTCATCCCAGTTCTCGATGCTGGAAGCAAGGCGCTGGAGGGCCTCGGTGGCGTCCAAATGGGGCTGTGCGATCGCGATCAGGAGGTTTGAGGCGTTGTCATGCACTGTGGGAAGGCTCTCGATTCCTTCTGGCGTCATAGTTGCGGATACGATGCCCACCGAGACGGAAGGCCGCCCCAGCGCGGGGTGCAATGTGCCGAATGATAGGCGATGCTGCGACCCAACTTTGGCTCAGCCGGGTGGAGGGCGAGAAAGCGATCTTCCGTAATCTGAAGCACAACGATCACCCATCACCGATGCAGCCGGCGCGGTCCAGCCAGCGCAGCAATCGATGTCCCAGATGGAATGGCACCAGTATACCTTCGCGATGCGCGTGCGACCGCCGCGAAATGGAAAACGCGCCCGGGATGGGCGGCAGCGTTGTATTTCGGACGGCGCGCGGCGGATGCTGCAGGTCATCGAAGTGCGGGAATCAAGATAAGTAAGAGGGTTATGCGTGCCGGGTGACAGGCTGCAGGGACCTGAAAGCGCAGGTGGTTGGATCGTGGCTTACATCGAAAGTACCCTGCGTGGTCTGTTACCAGAAGTGCTCAAGGCATTACTAAATACTTGAAAATTATAGATATCGCTCCTGACACGGAGCGCGGTATACTTCAACGCAGTCAGAGTTACAGGGGTTAGAAAAGACTAAACGCAAAAGGAGAGAACACGATGCAAGTAGAGCGTACGAATGCGGGTGATCTGGTCGTAAATGCACTTCCAGACGGATCCAAAGTGATCGTTGATTCCAGGAACGACAAAGTCTTCGCGCTCAACGCGACGGCTGGTGCGGCCTGGGATGCGTGCAGCAGCACCACAACCCTGTCCGAGGTGACAGCCAACATGCAGCGGACGCTTAATACCGGCGTGTCCGAAGATCTTGCCGAGCAGGCCATCTTAAGCCTGCAGGCGCAGAATCTCGTGACCGCTTCGGGCGCATCGGCGGGTACTTCGCGTCGCCAGGTGCTGGCTACCCTGGGCGCAATTGCACTTCCGCTGGTGGTCTCGATGACGATGTCGGACCAGAAGGCCTATGCGGGCGGTGCAATGTCACAGTCTACTTCCTACGACCGGCCCGGCCCGGTAGTCAGCAGGAACAACGGCCCCAGCTACTAATCGCCTCTGCTTTCATGTGCAGCGGCCTCGCCAGGGTCGAGTTTCCCCGGACTGACCGACATGCGGGGTGGTACGTGCCTAGGGCGGCGCACGAAAAGGGCTCCGATCTCCCACTTTTGCGGCAGATTTCGCGAGAAATCTGAGGCTAGGATGGCGACCTGACGATGGTCGCCATCTTCGCTCGAACCCTCCAGTGTGACCTTATAGAACTATTATGTAACTTATGCCGGAACCTCATGTTTTGAGGATTTGCGCCTATGGGTGCAATCTCCAGATTGAAACTGCAACAAGCAGCTTGTTACAGGCCGCGGAGCGGTATGTGTTGCCGACGCTTCCCCGGACGCATGCCTTCAACGGGGCGCCACATTGCCTGGCTCGCATCGAAGAAGCGGAAGGCGGATACGACCTGATTGCAGATGGCCTTTCGTGTGCTTTTTCTCCAACAGCTACATCGATGATGCAATTTCTGATTCGGGTCCTGGATGATGCGGTCATTCGCAATCTACGCAACCTATACGCAGTCCATGCCGGGACGGTCGTGTGGAATGGGAGGGCAATCCTGTTGCCGGGCATGTCGCATGCTGGCAAGTCATCGCTGGTGGTAGAGCTGCTGCGCAGGGGAGCGACCTACTACTCAGATGAGTATGCCTTGATTGATTCCAGAGGACAGATTCATCCCTACCCGAGGCCTGTGCTGGTCCGCAATGGAAGGGCGTTTCAGCAGCCAGTGCTGCCGGACGAATGGCAGGCGCCGGTGGGACGCGAACCTGTCACAGCCGGTTGGATCTTTCTGGTGAACTACCGCGCCGGTGGGGCCTGGAAGGTCGAGCCGATGGAACAAAGCGAGGCGGTGTTTGCGCTACTGAAGAACACACCCCATGTTTTGGCGGAGTCGCATGAATTACTGAGCTTTTTTCATCGAGCAGTGCTGGGAGTGAAGGGATTTTCCGGCGAACGGAGCGAGGCGGGCGAAGCCGCGGAGCGCATCCTGGAACTCGTTGATACACCAGGGTCGGGCGCGATGCGGTGAGCGTTGCGGCTAGGGAATGGTGGCGGTCGTCATGTTCGACGGAGCGCTCTCGACACCGGAGTTGTCGACCGCTTTGACCACGTAGTCATAGGACGTTCCACTTTGCACGGTGGAGTCTTCGTACGTTGTTGAATTGGCTCCCGTGGAGCTTATGATCTGATATGCGGCGCTGGTGCTGGGTGACCGGTACACGTGATATCCGGCGATCGTATCCGTGGTGCTGGTTGGGGCACTCCAACTGAGCTGAACTCCAAATTGCGTTCCGCTGCCGGAGAGTGGGATTAGGATTGCCGCACCTTGGGAGGCATTGCTGCCGATGACGAGCTGGCCGGTTGCCGCAGCCGCCGAGGCTGGCGCGAAGTCGATGTCGAGAGTGACGGACTGGCCCGGCTCCAGGGCGGTTGGCAGGCTTGCAGACTCCAGAGTGAACCCAGCGCCTGTGACGCTGACAGTGCTGATAGTCACCGAGGCTGAGCCTGTGCATGTCAGGATCACGGACTGAGTGGCGGTTGTCTGGAGCGCTACGATGCCGAAATTAATCGCAGCCGCATTGGCGGATAGAACAGAAAGGGCTGGGTTAAGCTGTACGGCGAAACTCACTGAACCCGATGCTGAAGCGGCGATGAGAGTAACGCTTTGAGCTTGAGTAACAGCGGATGCGGTTGCCGTGAAGGTCGCGCTAACGGCACCGGCCGGTACGGAAACAGCGACGGGCACCGCGAGGGCGGCGTTGCTGCTGGACAGTCCAATGCTGAAGCCAGTGCCTTGAGCGGGTGCGCTCATCGTGATGGTACAAAGGTCGGTGGCTGGACCCGTAAGGCTGGCTGAGGCGCAGGAAAAACCGCTGAGTGCGGGCGATCCCTGGTTGGCACCGTCGCCGTTCAACTGGACCACGGCGGCCCCGTCGTGCGATGAGCCAGTGGCCACAATAAGCTGGCCGGTCGTCTGACCGGAGATGGATGGATTGAACCGGACCTGCAGCTGCAGCGTAGAGCCCGGTGCAATCGTGACCGGTAGATTGATCGAGCCATTGAGCGAGAAGGTCTGGCCATCGACCTCGAGCTTTGCAATCTCCACGGCCACCAGGCTCTTGTTGAGAATGGGGATGGAAGCAGTGGCCGACTGGCCGACGGTGACCGTGCCGAAGTTGATGGAGGCTGGTATGGAGAGCAATGAGACGAGGGCTGACTGATTGACGACAAGGCCTCCGCAACCGGAAAGCACCAGGCACAGGGCGAACAGCGTCAGAACGAGTGCGCTGAGCCTGCCCAGGCGGACGTCGGCCAATTCGACAGTGATGTTGAGATGCCGTCCAGAGGCAATGCGCACAAGGTGTCCGAGCATCAGGTGAACCTCAGCAAGCAAGCATTCCCAGAACCCGCAGCCGTCTTGCGCAGTCCCCTTTCAAATCCGGACGGAAAACGTTGCGCTGGATTTGCTGGCCACGCTCAGAATCTGCGGAGTGGCCCAAGTATACAGTGATCGAGGTCACCAAAGTTCACACTGAGATGTTACTTTAGTGCGCCTTGTTTCTCGCTTGGAAAGTATTGTTGTAATTGAAGAAACAGATAAGCAATAAGCGGAATCCACGCGGGGAATCGCGTCGGACTGAATTGGAAGTTGTGTGGATTTTCCCTAAAGGTAATCTTTTGAGTAGTTACCTTGTCGGGCCTGTCTGTGGTGCAAGTGCTTGGCTAACTCTGCAACCGTTAGACTGCGATCTTCTGGGGCGTTGCCGAGCCGTGCGGCAGTTGGTTGACCCGGGCAGTGGTCAAAGCCGACAGAGCCGGTTTGGCGTCGCACATGGCAGAGGCTGGGTCCGGGTTCCGATGCGCCGTTGCCTTAAGTTCCTGAAGGACCATGAGAACGGCGGATTGCATGGCCTGAGCGCCGACTGGAGATAGGCTCATCGAGATGGGCTGGCGTGGGTCAATCGAAATGGCGTAGAGCGTGATGTTCCGCTCGCCCCCCTGCATATAAAAGACATCCAGCAGGTCCTTCACGCCCACATCGTGCGCGGTGAGGGTGGGCGGATAGTCGCGCGAGAAGCGCGGTTCGGTGCGTGTGACGGTGCCGGGCGGGTTGCCGTCGGCCGCCGCATCGATCAAGATGATGCGGTCAGCGCTCTCGAGCGGCTCCAGCAGTGTGAATCCTCCGGTGCCACCATCGAGCAATTCCACGCACGCAGGCAGACCGCGCTTCTCAAGAGCGCGAACGGCGTGGACGCCTACACCTTCATCGCCCATGAGAATGTTGCCGAGCCCAAGGACCAGTGTTTTCCGGGAGCTATTTGTCATTCTTCACCCGATCAAACTTCCACCCGCCGACAATCGAAGAGATGGTTCCGCGGCCCTCGATGTAGTCGTGATAAAAGGCGAGGTACACGTGCACAATCACAAAGGAGACAAAGAACCATAAAAAAAGATGGTGCCAGAAGCGTACGCCAAACTCGCCGCCCATAAGGGGCACGACCCAGGTGAACATTCTTGGCAGCCAGGAACTGCTCATGCTGGAATACAACGCGAAGCCCGTGATGGTCTGGAAGACAAACGCGAGGAATGTGAAGAAGTAAATGAGCCCGGCCAGCGCATTGTGTCCTGTGGAGATGGGGCCATGCAGCTTGGTTTCGAGGACGTCAGCCTTGATGACGTCGACGATTTCCTTCCTCTGCGCGCTTTTGAGAGGAATAAACGAAGTCCACTTCGCGTACTTGTTGCCGACGAAGCCCCAGTAGAGGCGCGCCAGGAAATTGAAGACGTAGACAAATGCCGCGAGAAAGTGGATGAAGCGCACCCAGCCAAACCAGTATTGCTGGTAGGCCTCTGCCGCATAGAACGCGCGGACGGGAGCTCCGATCAGGTAACCGGTGATGCAGAGTGCCACCAGCGCCAGGGCATTGATCCAGTGGTAGGCGCGAACAGGCAGCTCCCACACATAAATGCGCCGATACTCAACGGGCTGGCTGCCATTGGACGGAAACAGATTTTTAACTCGCACGCCGGAAGCACTCATTGGCATCACTCGAAGGAGACCTGGTGAAGGTGCCGTCCCTGCGGATCGTACAGATGCACGGCGCAGGCCAGGCACGGGTCAAAGGAATGGATGGTGCGCAGAATCTCGACGGGCTGTTCCAGGTTAGCTACTGGAGTGCCGATGAGCGCCTGCTCGAACGACGAGCGCTGCTGCTTAGCATCGCGCGGTGAACCGTTCCAGGTGGTCGGCACCACGAGTTGATAGTTTTCAATTGCACCGTTGTGAATCTTGATGAAGTGTGCCAGGGCACCGCGCGGTGCCTCGGTGAGGCCCACGCCCTCGGCATCCGCAGGCCAGGTCCGCGGTTCCCAGAACTGGCCGTTGAAGGTGGAAACCTCGTTGATTTTCACGCGGTCCATCAGTTCGTTGAAGTACTCCTTGAGCCACGTCATGGCCAGAGCGGCATCTAATGCGCGCGCGGCCGTTCTGCCCAGCGTGCTGAAGAGCGCGCCGACAGGAACGTTGAGCTTGCCTAGGGTCTGGCCGACGAGTTCCTTGACGTCGGTGTTGCCGGAGGCGTACGCCACGATGAGCCGGGCCAGCGGGCCGACTTCCATGGGCTCATCTTTCCAGCGCGGAGTCTTGAGAAACGAGTATTTGTCGTGGCCTTCGAGCGTCTCAAACGGCGGCTTGGGACCGGTGTAATTCAGCTTCGTCTCGCCGCTCCAAGGATGCAGACCGGCGGAGTCGCCACCGTC